>NZ_RZSV01000008.1:0-55279 GCF_004023205.1 Mesorhizobium sp. M1A.F.Ca.IN.020.03.2.1
TCTCAAGATGCGGGTGCTGAACGGCGCCCAGACGACGCTCAGCTATCTTGGCGTTTTGGGCAGCTTCGAGCACACATCGGACGCCATGGCCGACCCGTTGCTTGCCACCTTCGTCCGCCGCATGCTGACGGAAGAGACGCTGCCGACGCTGATGCCCGTGCCCGGCATCTCGCCGTCGGCCTATGTCGAGCAAAGCCTTTCGCGCCTCGCCAACACGGCGATCCGCCACCGCAATCACCAGATTGCTACCGACGGCTCGCAGAAGATCGTCCAGCGCCTGCTCAACCCGGTCAGTGATCGCCTGGCTAAGGGCCAAAGCAGCGCGCTGCTGTCGGTTCCGATCGCGGGCTGGATGGCCTATCTGATCAAGGCGTCGTCGCGCTTCGGCCGCGCCTGGCAGGTGTCCGATCCTTTTGCCGAAAAGATTGCGGCCATCGCCGACCGCGTTGGTTCGGACAGCAAGGCCCTTGCCAATGCAATCCTTGCCATCGAAGCCATCTTTCATCCGTCACTTGCCGCCAGCGACATGTTCCATGCAAATGTCGTCACCAGCCTCGATGGTTTGCTGTCAGATGATCCGATGGCCTTTGTCAGACATGTGTGCGCTGACCCAACAGACGGACGGTTGAAGCGACCAGCACGATCTGCATAGTACGAAGCGGGAGGCATCATGAAGCTTGGACTGCTCACGGCACCATTTCCGGATATTGCTCTCGGCGATGTCGCCGACTGGGCGAACTCGGCCGGCTTCGAAGCGCTCGAGATCGCCTGCTGGCCGAAGACTTCGGGCGCCAGCCGCCGCTATGCCGGCACCAGCCATATCGACGCCGCCGGCACCTCCCCCGCGCAAGCCAAGGACATTGCCGCTGAGCTCGCCGGCAAGGGCCTGACGATCTCCGGTCTCGGTTTCTATCCCAATCCGTTGCATCCCGATCAGGCGCATCGCGATGCGGTGATCGATCACCTGAAGAAGGTGATCGTGCTGGCAAGCCGAATCGGTGTCTCGCTCGTCAACACCTTCTGCGGCGGCGACGCCTCGAAGACTGTCGACGACAACTGGCAGGCCGCGCAGAAAATCTGGCCCGCGATCATCGCCCACGCGCGCGAGCACGGCGTCAAGCTCGCCTTCGAGAACTGCCCGATGATCTTCAGCTATGACGAATGGCCGGGCGGACACAACATCGCCTATTCGCCCTATGTCTGGCGCCGGATTCTCGAGGCCTGGGGCGGCGACGTCGGCATGAATTTCGACCCCTCGCATCTCGTCTGGCAGATGATCGACAAGGAACGCTTCATCCGCGAGTTCGGCCCGCACATGCTGCATGTGCATGCCAAGGACCTGATGATCGATCATGATGGTTTGTATGAGCGCGGGATCCTTTCCGCAGGCATAGGCTGGCAGGTGCCACGCATGCCGGGGCTTGGCGACATCAACTGGAGCAGCATCTTTTCGGGCCTTTACCGGGCTGGATATGACGGGCCGGTGGTCATCGAGCATGAGGACCGCCGGTTCGAGGGAAGCGACGAGAAGGTCAAGCGCGGTTTCCTGCTGGCTCGCGACGTGCTGCGCCCCTTCGTCAAATGAGGGGACAAACGGCTAGGCTTCGATCGCTTCGGAGCCCAGGAACTGAAATCAATGTGGAGGAGTACTGAAATGAAGAAATACTTGACCATGGCCCCACTGCTTGCCGGCGCTGCCTTGCTTGCCTCGGTGGGCGTGTCGTCCGCCGAAGGCAAATACACGATCGGCATCTCCAACACCGTGCAGGGCAATGGCTGGCGTGAGGAAATGATCTGCGCCATGAAGGCCCAGGCGCTCGCCTCCGGCGAAGTGGCGAAGCTCAACATCGCCCACCGCAACACCGACGCCGCCGGCCAGCTCGAGGACATCCGCAATCTGATCAGCGCCAAGGTAAACGCCATCGTCGTCAACCCGGCCGATCCGGCCGGCATCAAGGCCGGTCTGGAGGAAGCCACCAAGGCCGGTATCGTCGTCGTCGCTGTCGACCAGGCGGTGACTGAGCCGTCCGCATACATCATCTCCAACAACCAGGAACAGTATGCCTATCTCGGCGCCAAGTGGCTGTTCCAGCAGATGGGCGGCAAGGGCGAGGTGCTGTACATGCGCGGCGCCGCCGGTGCTTCCGCCGACAGCGACCGCGACAAGGGCTTCAAGAAGGCGCTGGCCGAATTCCCCGACGTGAAGGTCGCGCAGGAAGTCTTCACCGGCTGGCAGCAGGACCAGGCCAAGCAGCAGATCCTGTCCTTCCTCGCCACCGGAACGCCGATCAACGGCATTTGGACCTCCGGCATCGACAACGTCATCGTCGACGCTCTGGTCGAGCAGCAGGCGCCGATGGTGCCGGTTGTCGGCGCCGACAATGCCGGCTTCGTCGGTCAGTTGAACACGGTCAAGGGTCTGGTCGGCGCTGCCGTCACCAATCCCGGCTCGATCGGCGGCGCCGGCGTCACGCTCGCACTGCAGATCCTCGACGGCAAGAAGCCGGCGCAGCAAACCGTTCTGGTCGAGCCGCAGCTCTGGGAAAATGTCACGGAGGAAGGCAAGGCCAAGCTGAAGGCGGCCGCCGACCCGTCGCTCAGCCCCGAATGGCCGGTCTCGATCTCTATCCCGGACTGGACCACCTACACCAAGGAGCAGATCGTCGCCTGCAAGGGTCCGGGCGAATAGTCGCCTGAGCGACTTCAACTTCGCAGATTTCGCAAAAAGCATCCGACGGTTTTTGCGATAAGGAGCTGCGACAGATAAGGTCGCCGGGACGGCAGGTGCGAACCTGCCGTCCTTGGCGCTTGATGCGAGAACGCTGGTTTTGACGACGAACGAATTGCCGAACAATACATTGCTGGACGCCACCGGCGTGGCGAAGAATTACGGCGCGGTGTCGGCGCTGCGTGACGCATCATTATCGGTGCTGGCGGGCGAAGTGCATGCGCTGATGGGCGCCAACGGCGCCGGCAAGTCGACCCTTGTTAAGATCCTGACCGGTGCGATCCCGGCGGATGCCGGCCGCATCCTGATCCGCGGCGAAGCTCGCGATGTCCGCTCTCCGGCCGCCGCGCGTCGCGCCGGCCTGCTGCCGGTCTACCAGGAACCGGCGCTGATCCCTGACCTCGATGTGCTTTCCAATCTCAGGCTCACTGGCACGCCGGTCGAGCTGTTCCGCGCCTGGGTGCGCGAGCTCGGCATTCCGAACCTCGACATACGCGAGACCGCGCGCGACATTCCGCTGGCCGTCCTGCGTGTGCTCGACCTAGCGCGCGCGCTCGCCGCCGAGCCCGACGTTCTGCTGCTCGATGAGATGACGGCCGCGCTGCCCGCCAACCTTGCCGAAAAAGTGCTGGAAGTCGTGCGCCGCCAGGGCGACAGCGGCCGCTCGGTCATCTTCATCTCGCACCGTTTCGTCGAGATCTCGGCGCTGTGCGACCGAGCCACAGTGCTGCGCGACGGCGCAACCGTCGGCGTGGTCGACATCGAGCCCGGCGTCGAGGAAAAGATCGTCGAGATGATGCTTGGCGCCCGTATCGAGAAGACCAGCGTCGCCGCGGCGCGCACGGCAAGCGAAGCGCCGGTCGTGAAGGACAGCCACCCTCGGCTTTCGGTCCGCAACCTGCAGCTCGGCACGAAGCTGCATGACGTCTCTTTCGATCTCGCCAATGGCGAGGTGGCCGGCGTCGTCGCCCTCGAGGGCCAGGGCCAGGACGAGCTCTTCGCCGCCCTTGCCGGCTCGATCCGCCCGGCCGGCGGCACGATCGCCGTCGATGGCGCGCCGGTGAAGTTCTTCCATCCAAGCGATGCCATCCAGACCGGCCTCGCTTACGTGCCGGGTGACCGCACGGAGGCTTTAGCCATGCAGCGTTCGGTGCGCGAGAACATCGCGCTGCCTTTCAGCGCTGCGCTGCGCAAATGGGGACCGATCAAGGTGCGCCGGGAGCATATGGTGGTTTCAAGCGCTATCGCCCGGCTGCAGATCGACACCCGCGCACAGGGCGAGGTCCAGCGCCTTTCCGGCGGCAACCAGCAGAAGGTGACGATTGCCCGCTGGATCGCGGCAGATGCCCGCACCATCCTCTGCTTCGACCCGACGCGCGGCATCGATGTCGGCACCAAGCAGGAAATTTACAAATTGCTGCGCGAGCTCGCCGGCCTCGGCAAATCGGTCCTCTTCTACACATCCGAGCTGGAGGAAGTGCAGCGTGTCTGCGACCGCGTCATCGTCATCTTCGGCGGCCGTGTCGTCGACACCTTCCCGGTCGAGCTCGCCGACGAGCCGGCTCTGATGCGGGCCGCCTACGGCCTGCCGCGCGGCGCCAGGGCCGATGTCGGCATCCTTGCCGATGTCAGGCCAACGTCCGACGCGGAGACCACGCCATGATGCGCTTTCTGCGCCGCCAGGGCTGGGTCGCCGGCCTGCTCGCCCTGCTCGTATTCCTGTTCGTCGTCACCAAGCTGATCCAGCCGGGCTACGGCAGCGGCGACTTCGGCTCGCTGGCGCGGGCGGTTCTCCCCTACGCCTTCGCCGTCGCCGCGCAGACTGTGGTGGTCATCGCCGGCGGCATCGACCTGTCGGTGGCCGCCATGATGGCGCTGACCAGCGTCACCGCCGCCTCGATGATGAACGGCGCCAGCGAGGAATATGCGTACTTCGTCGTGCCCTTCGTGCTGGCCATGGGCCTTGTGCTCGGCGCGCTGAACGGCCTCCTGATCGTGGTGACCCGAGTGCCGGATATCGTGGTTACTTTAGCCACGCTCTTCGTTCTGCAAGGCGCGGCGCTTCTGGTGCTTGACGCGCCCGGCGGCGCAGCCGCCGAGTGGCTGAAGGCCACCGTCGTCGGCACCATGCCGATCCCCGGCCTGCCCGATTGGGCCGATGCCTGGGTCCCGAAGGCGCTGGTGCTGCTGCTTGTCTGCCTCTTCGTCATCTGGATCCCGCTCAGGCGCTCGCGGCTTGGCCTCTCCATCTACGCCATCGGCAGCAACGAGCTCGCCGCCTTCCGCAGCGGCGTGCCGGTGGCCCGCACCAGGATCGTCGCTTACGCGCTCTCCGGCCTGTTCGCAGCACTTGGCGGGCTGTCGCTCACCATCAGCACCGGCATCGGCGCGCCGATCCCCGGTCCCTATCTGCTGGCCAGCGTCGCGGCGGTGGTGCTGGGCGGCGTCGCGCTCGGTGGCGGCAAGGGTGGGCTGCTCGGGCCGATCATCGCCGTCTTCGTGCTCAGGCTGGTGCGCACCGACCTGACGCTTCTGGCCATCGATCCCAACGTCACGGCCATCATCGAGGGCGCGATCATGGTCGCCGTGGTGATGTTCGGCGCCTTCATCACCATCCGGGGCCGCCCGGCAGGAGCAACACCATGACGAACAGCGCGACCATGCCCCAGCCGGTCTCGCTCGGCCGCCGCCTGAAGCGCTTCATGGCGGACCGGCCGCTCATTCCCCTGATCATCCTGCTCGTCATACTGGTGCTGATCCTGCAGGTTCTTCGCCCCGGGATCGTCAACGAGCGCTGGATCGCCAACACCGCCAAGTTCGCCATTCCGCTGGCAATCCTCGCCGGTTGTCAGACCATGACGATGCTCACCGGCGGCATCGACCTCTCGGTCGGCACGGTGGCGACGATGAGCGCCTTCATCATGGCGACGCAAATCGTCAACCAGGATCCGACGGTGGCTTTCATCCTCGCCATGCTGCCGGCGGTGCTAATCGGCCTCGTCAACGGCGTCGGCGTCGGCGTCTTCCGCGTCCATCCGCTGATCATGACGCTCGGCACCAGCCTGATCGGCACCGGCTTCCTGCAGGTCTACCAGCGCACCGTGATCGCCTCCGGCGCCAAGATTCCGGATTTCCTCAACTGGCTCGGCACCGGTCTCACCTACGGCTTCCCCAACGCGCTCTTCCTGTTCGTGCCGGTGGCGGTGCTGATCGTCTTCACCTTGAACCGTACAGGCTTCGGCCGCCTGCTCTACGCCGTCGGCGACAATGAGCGCGCTGCACGGCTTTCGGGCGTCCGCTACTGGCAGGTGATCACGGCGCTCTATGTCATCTCCAGCCTGCTCGCCGGCATCACCGGCCTGCTCTATATCGGCCTGATCAAGGCGCCCTCGCTGTCGCTCGCCGAGCCGCTGGTGCTACCTTCGGTGGCTGCCGCCGTCATCGGCGGCACCTCGATCTTCGGCGGCCGCGGCGGCTATATGGGAACCATTGTCGGCGCGCTGATCCTGACCGTGCTGACGACGCTGCTCACCATCCTGCATATGCCCGAAGGCGGCCGCCGCATCCTCTTCGGTTCCATCGTGCTGTTCGTGACCGCGGCCTATTTGAGGATCATCGAGGACAGGTAACAGGGGAAGCTATGCCGAGGCGTTGATTAGCTTGCCGCGCGCTGCGGCATGTATGGCCACAACAAGGTCTTTTTCGTCGAACGGCTTGCCGACGAGCGCGACATCGAGGGGGCGCTCCACGATTTTCTCCGCATCCGCATAGCCGGTGATCATAACCGCGGGCCAGCCGGCACGCAGATTGCGGGCAAACCGGATCACGTCTATGCCCGAGATAAGGGGCATGGCAAAGTCGGTGACGATCACGTCGAATCGATCCGGCTCTCTCTCAATGGCCGCAAGCGCTTCGGCTCCGCCGGAGGCCCCTACGACCTCGAAGCCGGACTGCCTGAGCGACATGGCCGTCATTTCTCTCAAGGAGTGGCTGTCATCGATGAGCAGAACGGTCAGTGATCGTTCGCCAACCGCCGTGGCGCGCTCCGCGTCGACGGCCTCGACAGCCTCTGCGCCGGCAACAGCGATAGCCTCGGTGACATCCTGCGGCTGATTGGATCGGGGCAGCCACAGTTCTATGATGGTGCCGCGGTCCACCTCGCTCTCTATCCTGAGCGTGCCGCCCGACTGCTTGGCGAAACCATAGACGGTGCTGAGACCCAGCCCCGTGCCCTTCCCGATCGGCTTGGTTGTGAAAAACGGCTCGACCACCTTGCTTATCATGTCGCCGGCAATTCCGGTCCCGGTGTCCTCGACAGCGACCACCACATAGTCGCCGGCCGGCAGTTCGTCGCCCGCGTGGCCGACGCTGCGGTTGCTCGTCCGGACGAGAACCGTGCCTCCCGAAGGCATTGCGTCTCGCGCATTGAAGATGAGGTTCATCAAGGCGAGCTCGAGCTGCGCCGCATCCACATATACGGGCCATGTGTCGTCACTCACCAGCCACTTGAAGCGCACGAGGCCTCCAAGGACAGGGGCAACCAACCCGTTCATCGTATCCCCAAGGCTCGACAAGGGTACTGCCACGGGCTTCAGGTCCTGGCGTCGCGAAAAAGCGAGCATGCGCTGGACGAGATCCCTGCCTTGCCCGGCGGAGCGGCGTGTCATGTCGAGGATCTTGGTAGCGTTGCCGTCCAGCGTCAGCTGTCGCTCGAGCAGGCTTAGGCCGGAAAGGATCGCCGCGAGGAGATTGTTGAAGTCATGGGCGAGTCCGCCGGTCAGTTTGCCGATCGCATCGAGCCGCTGCGACTGCAGCAGCTGGCTCTCCAGGCGGCGTTGCTCTGTTATGTCTTGCATGGTGCCAAGCAACTCGAGCCCAGCGTCATCTTTGGAAACCACGCCCCGATCGAAGAAGATGCGATATTCATCATTGGCGCACCGCCAGCGAAATTCGCAGCCATAGGACCCCGTCTCGCATGCCGCCGAAAGCGACCTGGTTACCTCCTCGCGATCGTCGGGGTGAACCCGGCTGAGCCCGAAATCCGGATGCGACAGGAAACGGCTCGGCGGGAACCCTGTCAGCCGCTCGACGCCTTTCGAGACGTAGCTTGGGGCGAAAGGCGCCTCAGCCGAGCGGGCATGAAAACAGATCGGAAGCGAGGCAAGAATCGCCTCCTGCCTTGCTTCCGAATGGCGCAGCGCCCGCTCGGCATCGAGTTTGTCCGACTTGGCCTTCAGCGCCTGTTCGAGCAGCCGCTGCTCCCGCGCCGCGTTTCGCTCGATCTCGCGCGTCTTCTCATGAAGATCGACGAAGACCATAACCTTGGAGCGAAGCATCACCGGGTCGAACGGCTTGAACAGGTAGTCGACAGCGCCGACGTCATAGCCGCGCAGCATATGCGCCTCTTCCTTGCTGATCGCAGTAAGGAAGATGATCGGCGTGTTTTTCGATCGTTCACGCCGGCGGATCAGCGTGGCCGTCTCGTAGCCGTCGAGGTTCGGCATGAGCACGTCGAGCAGGATGACGGCGAAATCTTCCTTGAGCAGGAAGCGCAGCGCTTCCTCACCCGACTGGGCGCAGACGACCTCGCCGACTTCGCCAAGCACCTCCGCGATGGCAAGCAGATTGCGTTCGTCATCATCGACCGCGAGAACGCGTGCCCGCAATCCTTCGACCGGTTCGCTTCTTTCTGCCTCGATCGCGGCCATTCCTTTTACCTGCCGGAGCGCTTTCAGATGGCGGTCATCAATGCCGGCGCGAAGGGCTCAGCCCGCGCTCGCGCGCGACCGATCCAAACCCGCAGCAACGCAAGCAGCAGATCGAGGTCGACCGGTTTGGCGATGTAGTCGGATGCGCCGGCGTCCAGGCATTTCTGACGGTCGCCTTTCATCGCCTTGGCGGTAACCGCGATCAATGGGATGTGGGCTATCGCCGGCATGGCCCGAATCCGACGCATGGTCTCGTAGCCGTCCATTTCCGGCATCATGATGTCGATCAAGGCGACATCGACGTCGGGTGTTTCTTCGAGCAACGCGATGCCGTCCCGGCCCCGTTCGGCATGCTGCACATCAATGTCGTAAGTCTCCAGCACGCTGGTCAACGAGTAGATGTTGCGAATGTCGTCGTCGACGATCAGAACCTTGGCGCCGGCGAGATCGGCATTGTCGACCTGCTCGGTGGCCAAGATCTGTTCGCTCTGCGTGTCGCTTGGCAGTGCCGCCGAGATCAGGAGCCCGAGTTGGCCGAAGTTGTCGGCACGTGGGACATCGCCTAGTGCCGGATGCAGCGCGACCTGCTGCAGAAACGCGTCCGGGTGCGGCGTGAAGAACAGCAGGCGCGGTAGAGCGTCGCTGAACTGAGACACGATTTCGTCGAGCATCTGGGCGTTGTCCTTGGCCGAACGCCCAAACCCGAAAACAATCGCGTCATACGCGGCGGCGCCCACCTCGTCCGCGTTGGCGGCGACACGACCGACCGCGGTGACCGAGGTGATGCCATCGCGGATGGCTTCCACCAGGGCCAGGCGGCGCTCGGGGTCGGGATCGGCGATCAGCACGTTGCGCTGCACCCTCAGGTTCCGCGAATGGATTTCCTCGAAAACGCGGGCGAGCTCGCCGGCCGAAACCGGCTTGCTCGAAACGCTTGCAGCGCCCCTGCGCGTCAGCACTTCGAGATCTTCGGCGCCGGAGATGACATGGATCGGAATGTTCCTGGTCTTCTGGTCATGCCGCAGAAGGTCGAAAAGCACCCAGCCGTCGATGTCTGAAAGGCCGAGATCGAGCGTGATCGCATCGGGCATGAGCTTGCGGGTGAGTGCCAGCGTGCCGGAGCCGGCCGTTGAAAGCACCCCCTTCAGCCCGGCGGATCGAGCAAGACCGAGCAGCAGCCCTCCGAAGGTCGGATCGTCCTCGACAATAAGCACCACCCTGTCCGAGGGGTTGATCGAGTCACGATCGTCGGCCAGTTCTGGGGTACCCGAAGTATCTGCTGGCTGGACGCCCGCCGCGATGACGTCGGCAGGCGAAAGCTCGATCGGCGCCGCCAGGCTGCTGCTGCGCGGGCCGTCGAAGGGGATGACCAGGGTGAAGGTCGATCCCTTGCCTGGCTCGCTTTCGACGCGTAGCTCACCGCCGAGCAGCCGGGCGATTTCCCGGCTGATGGAAAGGCCGAGGCCAGTGCCGCCATATTTGCGGCTGGTCGTGCCGTCGGCCTGCTGAAAGGCCTCGAAGATAAGCTTTTGCTTGTCTTCCGGAATGCCGATCCCGGTATCGGTAACGGCGATCGCCAGCGCCCGGGGGCCCGCACCGTTCTTGCGGCCGGTTCTCTCGGCATGGATGTTCAGGATCACCTCGCCGTTGGAAGTGAATTTGAAGGCATTGGACAGCAGATTGAGCACGATCTGCTGCAGCCGCTTTTCGTCCGTGCGGATCGTCTCAGGCAGGGCTTGCTCGATCTTGATGGTGAAGCCGAGCCCCTTGTCAGCCGCAAGCTGTCTGAAAGTCCGCTCCATATGCTGGCGCAGGTGTGCGAGCGGCATGTCGTTGATTTCGATCGACACCGTGCCGGACTCGATCTTGGAAAGATCCAGTATGTCGTTGATGAGGCTGAGCAGGTCGGTACCTGCCGAGTTGATCGTACGCGCGAAATCGATCTGCTTGTCGTTCAGATTCCCCTGCTGGTTTGTCGCAAGCAGATTGGACAGGATCAAAAGCGAATTTAGCGGCGTCCTCAGCTCGTGACTCATGTTCGCCAGGAATTCGGATTTGTATTTGGAGGTCAGCGCCAGCTGCTCGGCCTTCTCCTCCAGAGCCCGCCTGGCCATCTCGATCTCGAGATTCTTGTTTTCCACCTGCTTCTTTTCATTCTCGAGCAGTTGCGCCTTTTCCTGCAGCTCCTCATTGGTGGCGTGAAGCTCTTCCTGCTTCTTGGTGAGCTCGGTCTGACGCGACTGCAGTTCGGACGTCAGAAGCTGCGATTGCTTGAGAAGCCCTTCCGTGCGCATGGTCGCGGCGATCGTGTTGAGCACGATACCGACCGATTCCATGAGCTGCTCCAGGAAAAGGCGGTGCGTATCGCTGAACCGGCTGAACGAAGCCAGTTCGATAACCGCCTTGACCTCGTCCTCGAACAATGCCGGCAGGACGATGGCGCTCGCCGGCGGGGCCTCGCCCAGGCCGGAGGTGATGCGCAGGAAGCTCGATGGGACGTCATCGAGCATGATTGCCCGTTTGTCGGCGGCGCACTGCCCGATCAGGCCTTCGCGGAAGTCGACCCGTTGGCGGACGGTGGCCTTGCCTTCGGCGGCGTAGGACGCGGCCAGTTCCAGATAGGATTCTTCCTCGTCGCGATTGGTGACGTAGAACAGGCCATATTGCGCGTTCACCAGCGGCGCGAGCTCGGAAATGATCATCCGCGAAACCGTGGCAAGGTCCCGCTCGCCCTGCAGCATGCGCGAGAAACGGGCGAGATTGGTCTTCAGCCAATCCTGCTCGGCATTCTTCAAGGTCTGGTCCTTGAGGTTGCGGATCATCTCGTTGATGTTGTCCTTCAGCGCCGCGACCTCGCCGGAGGCCTGCACGCTGATCGAGCGGGTGAGGTCGCCCTTGGTCACCGCGGTCGACACTTCGGCGATGGCCCGGACCTGGGTCGTCAGGTTCGCCGCCAGCTGATTGACGTTGTCGGTCAGGTCGCGCCACAGGCCGGCGGCGCCCGGCACCCTGGCCTGGCCGCCGAGCTTGCCCTCGATGCCGACCTCGCGAGCCACGTTGGTCACCTGATCCGCGAAGGTCGCCAGCGTCTCGATCATGCCGTTGATCGTGTCCGCCAGAGAAGCGATCTCGCCCTTGGCATCGACCGCAAGCTTGCGCTTCAGATTGCCCTGGGCAACCGCGGTGACGACGTCGGCAATGCCGCGCACCTGGTTGGTCAGATTGGTCGCCATCAGATTGACGTTGTCGGTCAAGTCCTTCCAGGTACCGGCCACACCCTCCACCCGAGCCTGACCGCCGAGCTTGCCTTCGGTGCCGACTTCGCGCGCCACGCGCGTCACCTCGCCGGCGAACGAGTTGAGCTGGTCGACCATGGTGTTGATGGTCGACTTCAGCTCCAGGATCTCGCCTTTCACATCGACGGTGATCTTCTTGGACAGGTCGCCTCGCGCCACCGCTGTGGTAACTTCTGCGATGTTGCGAACCTGACCGGTGAGGTTCTCGGCCATCGAGTTGACGTTGTCGGTCAGGTCCTTCCAGGTGCCGGCGACGCCGCGCACCTGTGCCTGACCGCCGAGCTTGCCTTCGGTGCCGACCTCGCGCGCCACGCGCGTCACTTCCGAGGCAAAGGAGTTCAATTGGTCCACCATCGTGTTGATGGTGTCCTTGAGCTCCAGGATTTCACCGCGCACATCGACCGTGATCTTTTTCGACAGATCACCGAGTGCGACGGCGGTCGTCACCTCCGCAATGTTGCGCACTTGGCCCGTGAGATTGGCGGCCATGGCGTTGACGTTGTCGGTGAGGTCCTTCCAGGTGCCGGCAACACCGCGCACCTGCGCCTGTCCGCCGAGCTTGCCGTCGGAACCCACTTCGCGGGCGACGCGCGTCACCTCCGAGGCGAAGGAGTTCAACTGATCCACCATCGTATTGATGACGTCCTTGATCTGCAGGATTTCGCCCAAGGCGTCGACGGTGATCTTCTGGGTCAGGTCGCCGGTGGCGATTGCGGTCGCGACCTTGGAGACGTCGCGCAACTGCACGGTCAAATTGCCGGCCATCGCGTTGACATTGTCGGTCAGATCCTTCCAGGTGCCGCCGACGCCCTCGACATGCGCCTGACCTCCCAGTTTGCCTTCCGAGCCCACTTCGCGCGCCACGCGGGTGACCTCCGACGCGAATGAATTGAGCTGGTCCACCATGGTGTTGACGGTGTTCTTCAGTTCGAGGATTTCGCCCTTCACATCGACGGTGATCTTTTTCGAAAGATCGCCCCTGGCAACGGCCGTGGTCACATCGGCGATATTGCGCACCTGCCCGGTCAAATTGGCGGCCATCAGGTTGACGTTGTCCGTCAGGTCCTTCCACGTGCCGCCGACTCCACGGACTTCAGCTTGGCCGCCCAGCTTTCCCTCGGTGCCGACCTCGCGTGCCACGCGGGTGACTTCCGAGGCGAAGGAGTTCAGCTGGTCCACCATCGTGTTGATGGTGTTCTTCAGCTCCAGGATCTCGCCCTTTACATCGACGGTGATCTTCTTCGAGAGGTCACCCAGTGCCACCGCGGTAGTCACTTCGGCGATGTTGCGCACCTGACCGGTAAGATTCGCCGCCATGGAATTGACGTTGTCGGTCAGGTCCTTCCAGGTGCCGGCGACACCGCGCACCTGTGCTTGGCCGCCGAGCTTGCCTTCCGTGCCGACCTCGCGCGCCACGCGCGTCACCTCGCCGGCAAATGAGTTGAGCTGATCGACCATGGTGTTGATGGTCGATTTCAGTTCCAGAATTTCGCCTTTCACGTCGACGGTAATCTTCTTGGAGAGGTCGCCCAAAGCCACCGCCGTCGTCACATCGGCGATGTTGCGCACCTGGCCGGTCAGGTTGGCGGCCATCAGGTTGACGCTGTCGGTTAGGTCCTTCCAAGTACCGCCAACGCCCTCGACACGGGCTTGGCCTCCGAGTTTGCCCTCGGTGCCGACCTCACGCGCGACGCGGGTCACCTCCGAGGCGAAGGAGTTGAGCTGGTCCACCATCGTGTTGATGGTGTTCTTCAGTTCGAGGATCTCGCCCTTCACGTCGACGGTGATCTTCTTCGACAAGTCGCCAGATGCGACAGCCGTGGTCACCTCCGCAATGTTGCGCACCTGGCTGGTCAGGTTGGTCGCCATCGCGTTGACATTGTCGGTCAGGTCCTTCCAAGTGCCGGCCGCCCCCCTGACGCGTGCCTGACCGCCCAGCTTGCCTTCGGTGCCGACCTCGCGCGCCACACGCGTCACCTCCGACGTGAAGGACGCGAGCTGCTCAACCATGGTGTTGACGATTTTACCGATGCGCAGGAATTCGCCACGAAGCGGCCTGCCGTCAATTTCCACCATCATGGATTGGGACAGATCGCCCTTGGCGACCGCGCCGATGACGCGGGCAACTTCCGCGGTGGGCTGCACCATGTCCTCGATCAGGTCGTTGACCGAACGGACGCTCGATTCCCAGCTGCCTTTGGCGTTCCTCACATGGCCGCGTTCGCCGATGCGGCCGTCCTTGCCGACGACCCTGCTCAGCCGCGCAAATTCTCGCGCCATCTGGTCGTTCAACTCGACGATCTGATTGAATGTGTCGGCGATCTCGCCGTTCAACCCTTCATAAGAATTCTCGATGCGGACGGAGAAGTCACCGTTTCGAAAGGCTTTGAGGGCGTTGAGTATCTGACGGGAATCGAATTGTTCCTTTGACGAACGAGAAACGCCCACACTCCCCTCCGCGCCTGCCCCGACAGCTATATTAAGCCGAGGGCCAGAACGCATCGCGGCCTGTTTGGTTCCGTGCCTGTTTGAACAGGTGGTTAATCAGATGTGGCGAAGCTTGCCGCAGAGACGCTCAGGCCGGATTCTTATGCAGCCGAACTGCCCGGCTCTTCTTCTCCGGCATTCGGATCGCCCGGGGCCGTTGCCCAGGCGAGCTCGACCAGCGTCACCGTGCGGCGGCCAGCACCGTCGATCTGGCACACGATCAGCCCCTGCTCCTCGATGTAATCGAGCAGGCGCCGGGCGCGACGCAGCGAATGCGAGCCATAAGCGCGGGCGATCGCCGCGTCGCTCGGACAGGGCCAGCCTTCCTTCGCCGCCCTCGCGATCATCATGAACACGCCCTGCATGTCCTCCGGCAGAAGCGATGCGCGCACGGAGACGTCGCGCCACGCGTCGTCCTCGGCGATGTCCGAGCCGACGCCGGCGCGGGCGCGCGTCAGCATGCGTCGGAATTCCGAAAGGTCGGGCACCACCGAAGCGAGTCCTTCGATCCGGCAGCGGACCACGAACTCCTGATAGAGCACGCCGATGACGCGGAATCCGGCATCGGGCTCAGCCAGGATGGCGCGCAGGATACGGTCCATCCGTCCGCGCCGCTCGGCGAGGTCCTCGGCGCTCGGCTGCGTCTCGGCCGGCTCGGGGCGGATGTCGAGCGGCGCGGCCTTGGCAGCCATAAACTGATCGAGCAGGTCGGGCGACGGCCGGCGCTGCGGCCGGATCGCCTCCGGCGGCGGTGCCGCGAGGATGATGGCGCGCGCATCTTCGAGCGTCGCTTCGGGCAGCGGCATCAGCCGCGGCGTGCCGTTGCGCGGGCTCGTCTCGGTCGATCCGATCCGCACGCTGAGCGGGCGGCGCGACAGCGCCGGACCGAGCGCCATGAAATGCCCGCGCTCGAGGTCGCGGAAGGCTTCCGCCTGCCGCCGCTCCATGCCGAGCAGGTCGGCGGCGCGCGCCATGTCGATGTCCAGAAAGGTGCGGCCCATCAGGAAGTTGGAGGCCTCCGCCGCGACGTTCTTGGCGAGTTTCGCCAGCCGCTGCGTGGCGATGATGCCGGCGAGCCCGCGCTTGCGGCCGCGGCACATCAGATTGGTCATGGCGCCGAGCGAAAGCTTGCGCGCCTCATCCGAGACCTCGCCTGCAGCAGCCGGCGCGAAGAGCTGCGCCTCGTCCACCACCACCAGCATCGGATACCAATGGTCGCGCGCGACCTCGAACAGCCCGCCAAGGAAAGCTGCGGCGCGCCGCATCTGGTTCTCGGCATCGAGCCCTTCGAGGTTTAGCACCGTCGAGACGCGGTGGATGCGCGCTCGCTCGCCGGCCGCCTGCAGGCCGCGCTCGGTATGATCCTCGGCGTCGATCACCAGATGGCCGTAGCGCTCACCGAGCGAGACGAAGTCGCCTTCGGGATCGACGATGGTCTGCTGCACCCAGGGCGCGCTCTGCTCCAGCAGCCGACGCAGCAGATGCGACTTGCCCGAGCCCGAGTTGCCCTGCACCAGCAGGCGGGTCGCCAGCAGCTCCTCAAGGTCGAGGGCCGCCGGCGCGCCTGCCGACGTCTGCCCCATCTCGATCGCAACCGTCATATTCTCGACTCGGATAGTCTCCCTGCGCGGGAGGGACTTAGCAACCGGCGTGCGGTGCGTCGAGCATGGCCCAGGGCCTCGGCGCGGTGTTCCACATCTAACGGCAGGCCATCGACAGCTGAACTGGTCCGACCACCATTTCGCTGGCGCAATCCCCCGATCAGCGTATCATCCCTTGAGGGAGGGGTTCATGGCAGGAGGAGGCTTATGAACGTCGCTGCGGGGGTGCCCGTCATAGACCTGACGGTGCAAGACATTGTTTCGTCTGCTCTTTCGAAATTTCGCGCCGGCGACACTGTTTCGACCCGGGCAATGCTCGATGCCATCCGCCAATCGGACCCCGCCTGCGGAGACAGCGACGACCATCTGGTCGAACTGATCGTCATGGCCGCTGTTGGTAAGACCATGGGCGTCGTCTTCGATCACCGCTCGCCCGACGAGCGGTTGCCGCGCCTGTCCTAAACCTCGTTGCGCTGAAAAGGATTAGGCGAGGCGCTGTAAATCCTTGTTTGGGGCATGTCGGTGTCCCAGAACGTGCGCACGTCCGGGCGACATGCATTAGCTTCCCAGCGGATGCGGCATATAACCGACGAAGCCGGTGATCTTCCAGCGCCCGCCGACCTTGCGGCAGAAGTAGAGCGTCTGCCATTTCAGGCGGTCGACGCTGCCGTCGGCCTTGGCGATCGAGCCGTCGAACTTCTTGTGCAGCACAGCACGATCGCCGTCGACGTCGATGTCGCGCAGATTGGTGACGCGGAAAATCGCCTCGCGTAGCGGCTCGGCGAATTCCGTCGCGGCTGTTTCCTTGGCCTGCCGCAGCCATTCGTCGCGATAGATTTCCAGCTTGGGAAACTGCAGCCGCCAGGCGTCGGCATTGGGCAGGAAATGCGCATGCATGCCGAAGAAGCTCTCGGCGATGAAGTCGTCCTCGACCAACGACCAATCCTGGCCGAGGAAGGCGTCGATGTCGCGCCGCACCAGCATTTCCCACAGCGCATGGCGATCGGCATCGCCTTCCGGAAACGGATTCTTGTCAAAGGTCATGCTGGCTCTTCCCCTTGCGTTCGATCAGCAACCCACCGGTCGCATCGCCGGTTCGGGGTGCAGGATGCTCACGATTTGTAATAAAGCAACATGAATTTCCGAAAAATGTTGCTTTCCGACATTGCCTCTTGGAGGATCACCTCTACAAGCGTAGACGGCTGCAAGAACGGTCCTTACGCTCGACAACAGGAGATTCATTTGCCCAAGCAGTGCTTCGGAAAGTCGCATGTCCCGCTCTCGCCTGCCGTCCGCGCCGGCGATTTCGTCTATGTCTCCGGCCAGGTGCCGGTGGGCAGCGACGGCCTGGTAGTCAAGGGCGGCATAACTGACCAAGCCGAGCAGGTGCTGCAAAACGTCAAGGCTGCGCTGGCGCTGGCCGGATGCACCATGGACGACGTGGTGAAGACCACCGTCTGGCTCGAGGACGCCCGCGATTTCGGCGCCTTCAATACGGTTTATGCCAGGCACTTCCCGAATGACCCACCGGCGCGCACCACCGTCGAGTCGCGCCTGATGATCGACATCAAGATCGAGATCGAGGCCGTCGCCTACCGGCCGGTCTGATCGCGGCCAGACAGCAACGGAGGCGCGGAATGCAGTTCGATCTGTTGATCAAGGGCGGCCGTGTGATCGACCCGGCTTCCGGGTTGGATGCGCCGCGCGACATCGCTGTCGCCGATGGCCGAATCGCCGCCATCGAAGCGACCATCGATAGCGAGACCGCCGGTGAGGTCGTCGACGCCAGCGGCTGCATCGTCACCCCCGGCCTCGTCGATCTGCACAGCCACGTCTACTGGGGCGGCACCTCGCTCGGTGTCGACGCTGACCGGCTCGCCGCCAAGAGTGGCACCACCACCTTCATCGATGCCGGCAGCGCCGGCGCCGGCAATTTCCTGGGGTTTCGCCGCCATGTCATCGAGCGTTCGAAGGTCCGCATCCTTGCCTACGTCAACATCTCGTTTGCCGGCATATTCGGCTTCGCCGAGACGGTATCCGTCGGCGAATGCAGCGATCTCAGGCTCTGCGAGCCGCGCGAGACGGTGGCCGCGGTGCGCGAGCATGCCGCTGTCGTCGTCGGCGTAAAAGTCCGTTCCGGGAAGCACGCCGGCGGCACCAGCGGCATCGCGCCGGTCGACCTCGCGCTCGAAGCCGCGGACCGAGCCGGCCTGCCGCTGATGGCGCACATCGACGAGCCGCCGCCCGGCCGCTCGGAAGTGCTGCCCAGGCTCCGCCGCGGCGACATCCTCACTCACTGCTTCCGGCCGTTCCCCAACGCGCCGGTCTTCGCTTCGGGCGCGGTGCGGCCGGATATGCGGCAGGCGCGCGAGCGCGGCGTCATCTTCGACATCGGCCACGGCATGGGCTCCTTCGACTTCGAGGTGGCGAAGGCGATGCTGGCGGAAGGGCTGGCGCCGGACGTCATCTCGAGCGATGTGCATCTCTACTGCGTCGACGGCCCTGCCTTCGATATTCTCGTCTGCATGTCGAAGCTCATGGCGCTCGGCATGCCGCTGGTCGAGGTCGTGCGCGCGGCAACGCAGCGCCCGGCCGATGCGATCGCCAGGCCCGAGCTCGGGGCGCTTAAAGTCGGCGGCATCGGCGATGTCGCGGTGCTGAGGCTGCAGCCTGGCCGCTTCACCTTTGTCGATGCGGTCGGTGCGTCACTCATCGCGGACCAGCGGCTGGTCTCGAAAGGCATCGTGATAGGCGGCAAATGGTGGCGGAACGAGGCGCCCGACCATAATGAGACCGAGCGCTTCGAGGCCCATGCGCACCATACGCATGTCGAGGTTGCGGCCAGGCACTTCGGGCGCTGATTGGCTCACCGTCGCCAATTGCTCGGCTCGCCATAGACAGGCGTCGCAATCCCCTCCATCCGCGCCTTGAGCTGCAGCGCCACGAATTTCGAATAGAAGCGCGACAGCGCGAGATTGCCGCCGTGTAACCATAGCGCCTCCTGGGCCGTCGGCTTCCACATGTTGCGCAACTCGCCCTGCCACGGGCCGGGGTCGCCCTTAACGCCGGAGCCGAGACCCCAGCACGGGCCGACCTTGTCGGCGACCTCGCGAGAAACGATCACTGCCACCGTCTCGTTCATCGACTGGTAGCCGGTGCAGGAGACGATCGCGTCGACCGCCAGCTCGCTGCCGTCCTCAAACAGGATGCCGGTCGGCGTCAGCGATTTGATGCCGACGCCGCTCTTCACCGCGATCTCGCCGTTCAGGATCAGCTCGCAGGCGCCGACATCGATGTAGTAGCCGGAGCCGGTGCGATAGGCTTTCATAAGCAGTCCGGTCTCGTCCTCGCCGAAGTCGATGGCAAAGCCGCTGTCGCTGAGGCGCTTGTAGAAATCCGCGTCGCGCTCGCGGATGACGTCATAGAGCGCCCGCTGGCCTTTTGGGACCAGCGCGAAGGGTGTCGAAGCCACGATCATGTCGGCCTTGTCGGTGGTGATGCCCCGCGCCAGCGCCTTTTCCGAAAAGATCTCGAAGCCGACCTCCATCAGCGTGTCCGACTTCACCACCGTCGTCGGCGAGCGCTGCACCATGGTGACCTTGGCGCCGGCTTCCCAGAGGTCGACGCTGACATCGTGGCCGGAGCTCGCCGCGCCGATCACCGCGACGTGCTTGCCGCGGAATTTCTCGCCGGTCGAGTACTGGCTGGAATGCAAAAGCTCGCCTTTGAAGCTGTCCGCGCCAGGCAGATCGATCTGCCGCGGCGGCCCGTAGGCGCCGGTGGCGAACACGATGTGCTTCGGCTTCAGCGTGATGCGCTCGCCGGCGCGATCGACCACCACCGTCCAGAGCTTTTCGGGCTCGTCATAGGCCGCACTGATGCATTTGGTGGCGACCCAGTAGTTCAGCTCCATGACGCGGGCATACATTTCGAGCCAATCGCCCATCTTGTCCTTGGGCGTGAACACCGGCCAGTTTTCCGGGAACGGAATGTAAGGCAGATGGTCGTACCAGACCGGGTCGTGCAGCACGAGCGAGCGGTAGCGGTTGCGCCAGGAATCGCCGGCGCGCGCGTTCTTCTCGACGATGAGGGTGGGAACGCCGAGCTGCCGCAGACGGGCGCCGAGCATGATGCCGCCCTGGCCGCCGCCGATCACCAGGCAATAGGGCTGCTCGTGCACGCCGAGCTCACGCGCCTCGCGCGCTCTTGCTGCCGCCCAGGTCTCGCGTTCGGGATCGGCCTTGTGGCGGATGCCGAGCGGCCGGGCAGGCCCCTTCTGCTCCTCGAAACCCTTGAGCTCGCTCATCGCCGTGAACAGCGTCCGGCAGCGGCCGTCCTTGAGCCGCAGGATGCCCTCGCCTCGCGCCACGGCCGTCTCGAAGCTGAACCAGGCCTCGATGACGCCGTCGGCGACGCTTGACTCCCCGGACAGGCGCCAGTGCGATGGTTGCGTCGAGGAAAGCGTCGCCTTGAGCATCTCGCGGACCGCCGGTTGGCCCTCCATGGTCTTGATGTTCCATGTGAAGGTCAGCAGATCGCGCCAGTAGCAATCGTCCACGAAAAGGTTCGTCGCCGCCTCGATGTCACCCGCCTCGAGCGCGCGGCCGAATGTGCCGAGCCAGGTTGCCGCCTGTTGCGATGGTGCGATGTCGAGCATTGATGTTCGTTTCCCCTGAATTGCGCAGATCATAGCCGCGTTGCGGCTTTTCTCAGTCGCCGAGCGGCTCCATCTCCTTCCCCGTCCGATGGATCTGGGCGTTATATTTGATGCGGCGCACCGTCTCGCGCGCCGGGCCGTCGAGCTTGTAGGCGGACGCGACCGCGAGCAGGTCGATGGCCACAAGAAAGGCGTAGCGCGAAGCTGTCGGCTTCAGTGTGTCGGGATATTCGGGAACCGCCATCGTCAGCTGGACATCGCAGACGCGTGTCAGCTCCGTGTCCGGCGCGGTCACGCAGATCGCGTCGGCGCGATAGTGCTTGGCAAGCTCCACCGCCTCGATCACCTCCCGGGTACGGCCGGTCGCCGATATCGCGATCACCACATCGCCCGGCTTCAGCGTCGAAGCCGTCATGCGCATCAGATACGGATCGCATTGCGCGCTGATGGTGATGCCATAGCGAAACAGGCGATACTGCGTCTCTTGCGCCAGCGCCGATGAGCTGCCGCCAAGTCCGAATACCGTCACTTGCCTGGCCTTGGCGATCAGCTCCGCCGCTTTCTGCAACTGCCCTGGATCGATCTGCCGTTCGGCCTCCTGCAGCGCGCGGCGCGCTTCGCCGAACACGGCGTTCCAGAACGGCATGCCGCTGTCGCCGTTCGTGGGTTGCGGCTTGGTGCTAAGATAAAGCGCGCCGACGACGAGGCTCTGCGCCAGCTTCAGCTTGAAGTCGCGCACGCCGTCGCATCCGATGGCGCGGCAGAAACGGGTGACCGTCGGCTCGCTGACCTGGGCGCGCTGCGCCAGCGCGGCATTCGATGCATCGACGGCATATTTGACGTCGTCGAGCACGACGTCGGCGACGCGACGCTCCGCCGGCCGCAAGTCCGTGTAGCTGTCCTTCACCTGCGAAATGATGTCGGGGAAGCGCCTGACATGATCATGCCGGCCGTCATCCGCGTCGGAAATCCGCAGCGCCTGGCTGTCAGCTTCGGTCATTGGCCGTCCTTCTCTGCCGTTTCTGGACCACCATATTTGTGATTATCCGCCGGCTGGCCATAGGCAATCAACCGAAGTGAGTATGTAGGAAAGTAACACACACTGCAAGCGCATCAAAACACAGGGGAAATCAGACGCTTATACAAGCTTTGGTCGATTTCGACAGCACCAGATCTTTGCCCGCCGCTTGACAGTAAAGTAGGATAGTTACAGACTGATTTCGCGGACAGAGGGGGCTCCGGCAACCCAATCACGCAGTCTCCGAGGGGAGCATGAATACCGGCAGCGCAAGAACGCCGAAGCTCGGCGTGCAGGCAGCGAGCAAGGTTTATACCACGGCCTCCGGCGATCTTCTCGCCCTGGACCGCTGCAGCCTCGACGTGCACGCCAACGAGATCGTCTCCATCGTCGGCCCCTCCGGCTGCGGCAAGACCACGCTCTTGTGGTCGATGTCGGGTCTGCATCGTCTGACCAGCGGCGCGATACTGCTTGACGGCAAGGAGGTCACTGGCCCGCGTCCCGAGATCGGTATCGTCTTCCAGGAAGCGAACCTTCTGCCCTGGCGCAATCTCGACGCCAACATCAACTTCCCTTTCGAGATCAAGGGCGAGAAGCCCGATCGCGCCTGGATCGCGCATCTGCTTCATCGCGTCGGGCTCGACGGCTTCGGCGGCAAGTTCCCGCGCGAGCTTTCCGGCGGCATGCAGCAGCGCGCGGCGATCGTCCGCGCGCTGGCGCTGAAGCCTTCCGTGCTCTTGATGGATGAGCCCTTCGGTGCGTTGGACAGCTTCACCCGCGAGGAGATGAACCGCCTCGTCGAGGAGATCTGGCTCGATACTAAGACGACCATTGTTTTCATCACCCACAGCATCGAGGAAGCGATCTTCCTCTCCGACCGGGTCGTGGTGCTAACCGCGCGGCCGGGACGCGTCGCCAAGGTCTACGACGTGCCGTTCCCGCGCCCGCGCTCGCTGGAGATCATGGCCACCAAGGAGGTCTTCGACCTCACCAACCGCATCAAGATGGACATCGTCGGCGAGCGCCGTCCGAGGGCGCAGGAGCAGTTGCAACACAAGAGCGCTGAAATCGTGAGGATCAGGCCGTGAGCGGGGGCGACGCCATTCCGGAATTCTCCAAGGCCAAGTCCGGCGACGGCCAGGATGTCAGCCTCACCAACCTCTCCGCCTTCGCCGGCGGCCCGGGCGTCAAGTCCGGTGCCGAGGTGGCCGCGATTCTCGTCGTCGCGGCGGTGATCATCGGCGGCATCGAGCTGGCGCTGCGCATCTTCCACGTGCCGCAATACATCATGCCGCCGCCGAGTGCGATCGTTTACGCTTTGTTCGACGAGTTCCCGCTGATCGCGCCGCATCTCGGCTACACGCTGGTCGAGCTCTTCTCCGGCTTTGCCATCGGCGCCGTCGTCGGGCTGGTGATGGCGGCGGTGATCACGCAGTTTCCCTTCGCCGAGAAGATCGTCGCGCCTTACATCTTGATCCTCGTCACCACGCCGATGCTGGCGCTGGTGCCGCTTCTCATCCTGCGCTTCGGCTTCGGCTACACGCCGCGCATTATCGCGGTAGCTTTAGCCGCCGGACCGATGGTGATGATCAATGCCGCGACCGGGTTCCGGCGCGTGGACAGCGCCAAGATCGCGCTCGCTCGCTCCTATGGCGCGAGCACCTTGCAGATCTTTTGGAAGATCCGCGCGCCGATGGCGCTGCCGATGATCCTGGTCGGGCTGATGATCGGCGCGATCTTCGGGCTCCTCACTGCGGTAGGTGCCGAGATGGTCGGCGGCGGCTTCGGCCTCGGCAACCGGCTTACCTCGTATTCGTCGATGATCCAGATGCCGCAATTCTTCGCGGTGGTGCTGATCCTGTCGACGCTCGGCATCCTGATCTACGTGCTCTTCTTCCTGATCGGCAAGAAATGGGCGAGCTGGGAGGCATGAGCGCGGACGGATGAGATCGCCCGGGAGACGGGCGAAGGCAAGGGCAAGCGATCGATAACGGCAATCAACAAAAGGGGAATGCCATGACCAACGAAAGCTTATTCAGTACGGCGACAAGAGCGGGCATCAGCCGCCGCTACTTCCTGCAAGTGACGGCCGCCGGCGTCGTGACCGCCACCGCGCTCGGCGCATCGGGTCTGAAAGCCAGCGCGGCGGCTTATGAAAAATTCACCTGGATTTCGCCGCGCGGCACGCTCGAAGTGCTGGACGACTATCCCTACTGGTCGGCCAAGAAGGCCGGCTATTTCGGCGACCTCGCCACCGACATGCAGCCGGGTCCGTCTGACGGCACCGCGACGGTCAAGTTCGTCGATGTCGGCCAGGCCGACATGGGCTTCCCCTCGCCCGGCGTCTTCTCCTTCGCCATCCAGAACGGCATGAAGCTGAAGTCGGTGTTCCACATGGGCGCGCGCGACACCTTCAGCATCGCCTTCCGCAAGGGCCAGGGCACCAAGAACCTGAAGGACCTCGAAGGCAAGACGATCCTGCTCGGCTCCGCCGCTTGGCAGGCGATCGTCGATCCGCTGCTTGCCGCGCAGGGTGTCGACATCAAGAAGGTGAAATATGTCGAGGCCGGGTGGCCGACCTGGGGCACCGCGCTCGCCGGCGGCCAAGGCGATGCCGCACTCTCCTGGGAAGGTCTGCGCGCCGAATGGATCGCCAAGGACCTCGACTTCGAATATTGGCTCGGCGTCCAGAATTCCAAGCTTCCGGCCAACACCTTCGTCGTGCGCGCCGCCGATCTCGAGGATCCCGACAAGAAGGCCTTCCTCGAAAAATATCTGCGCGGCTGGGCGATGGGCCTCGAATTCGGCTACCAGAACCCGCGCGCGGCCGTCGAAACCGTGTTCGAGCAATTCCCGACCTTGGCCAAGAACCTTGGCCCTGAGCTCGGCACCACCTCGATCCTGCAGCAGATCAACGTCTTCCGCGGTGACATGGACAAGCGCAGTGGCTGGGGCTCGCACGACATGGCGAGCTGGCAGGGCTTTTTCGACGAGATCCTGAAGATCGGCCAGATCACCGCGCCGGTGAAGGCCGAAGACGTCTGCACCAACGACCTGATTCCGACCGCCAACGACTTCGACAAGGCGAAGGTCAAGGCCGATGCCGACGGCGTGAAACTGTCGGAAGGCTTTGCCGCGCTCGACGTCGAGAAGATCAAGGCGCACCTGTTCGATTCCGCCGTCAAGTAAGGCGGGCGCATTGACCATCGGGCGGCGCCTGATGCCGCCCGAGCTACTGTTCAAAGAGCATTGGGGAGGCTGACATGGCCGACAAAGTAAAAATCCTGGTGGTTGGTCTGGGCAATATGGGCGCTTCGCATGCGAGCGCCTATCACCGCTCCGACGGCTTCGAGATCGTCGGCATCATGAGCCGCACCATCAAGAGCAACAAGAAGATCCCGAAGGAGCTCGCCGGCTATCCGCTCTATGAGGATTTCGACTTGGCGCTGAAGGAGACCAAGCCGGACGCGGTCTCGATCAACAGTTGGCCGAACACGCATGCCGAATACGCGCTGAAGGCGATCGCCGCCAACTGCCATGTGTTCATGGAAAAGCCCCTCGCCACCAACATCGCCGACGCCGAGAAGGTGGTGGCCGCCGCGCGGGCCAAGAACCGGAAGCTGGTTCTGGGCTACATCCTGCGCGTCCACCCGTCCTGGATCAAATTCATCGAGGTCGGCAAGACGCTCGGCAAGCCCCTGGTGATGCGCCTCAACCTCAACCAGCAGAGCAGCGGCAGCGCCTGGCACTGGCACAAGAACCTGATCGACTCGCTGATCCCGATCGTCGACTGTGGCGTGCACTATGTCGACGTCATGTGCCAGCTGACCGGCGCCAAGCCGGTGCGCGTGCACGGCATCGGCGCCAAACTCTGGGCCGAGGCCGACAAGCAGAACTATGGCCATCTGCACGTCACTTTCGATGATGGCTCGGTCGGCTGGTATGAAGCCGGCTGGGGCCCGATGATGAGCGAGACCGCCTATTTCGTGAAGGATGTGGTCGGCCCGAAAGGCGCCGTTTCGATCGTCGCCGGCCAGTCCGCAAGCAGCGCCAAGGAAGCCGAGGAGGTATCGGATTCCGCCGACATCGACCGCCACACCAAGACCGACGCGCTGAAGATCCACTACGCGCAGGTCGATGGCGACAAGAACTTCTCGAAGCCCGACGAGATCGTCAGCATGGAGGACGAGCCCGGCCATCAGGAGCTTTGCGACCGCGAGCAGGCCTTCTTCCTGCGCGCCATCCGTGAGGACCTCGATCTGACCGAGCAAATGGATGCCGCCGTCAACAGCCTGCGCATCGTTTTAGCCGCCGAGCAGAGCATCGCGGAGAAGCGGACCGTCGAGCTGACCTGAAGCTTCCGGTCAGCCTGCCGCGCAACCTCACATCTAGCCGCTTCGCGGCTGGGCAGTCCGCCGGCGGCGTGCCGATCGGCATGCAGCCAGTCGGCCGCTATGTAGCGCTCTCCACGCAGTTGGAAGAGGAGATGCCGTGCAGGGACCGGCGGCCGGCCAACCAGCTTCCGGATCTTTGGAACAGCACGTTGCCGCCGCCTTCATCCCGTGGCGTCAATTTCCTATAAGATTCCTATTTCTTTGGTCCCCGCCTCGTCTCGAACCCTTATGGCGGTCGGGTCCATATTCCCCTCGAAAAACACTTTCATCGCCGTCGCCGCCAAGGTGACGGGCGGTCCTGTGCAATTTTGAACTCGACCGTGTCGGGGTGCAAAAACAAGCCGAAACAAGGAATGCCTGCAATGGACCTCGTTGTTCTCGGGATGGGGATTTTGTTCTTCGTCCTGTCCTTAGCTTACGTCAAAGCCTGCGACAGAATCTGATCGAAGGGTCTTACAATGCTTTTCGACTACGTCCTCGGCGGCGCGGTGACCTTGTTCTTGCTTGCCTACCTCACCTACGCCCTCATCCGCCCAGAGCGCTTCTGATCGGCATACGGAAAGTCAGTTCATGACACTCAACGGCTGGATACAGATCCTCGTCTATTGCGGGATCCTGCTTTTGCTCGTGAAGCCGCTCGGCGGCTACATGCACCGCGTCTTCAAAGGCGATCGTACGTTGCTGTCGCCCGTGCTTGTCCCGATCGAGCGCGGCCTCTATCGCCTCGCCGGGACAAGCGAGAAGGAAGAACAGCACTGGGCCGCCTACGCCACCGGCATGCTGCTTTTCAACCTCGCCGGTTTCCTCGTGCTTTATGCCTTGCAGCGGCTGCAGGGCGCGCTGCCCTACAATCCCGCCGGGATGGCTGCGGTCGAACCGGAGCTCGCCTTCAACACCGCGGCGAGCTTCGTCACCAATACCAACTGGCAGAACTACGGCGGCGAAAGCACGATGTCCTACCTCGTGCAGATGGCCGGCCTCACCGTCCAGAACTTTGTTTCGGCCGCCACCGGCATTGCCATTGCGATCGCGCTGATCCGCGGCTTTGCCCGCGCCTCGGGCAAGTCGATCGGCAGTTTCTGGGTCGACCTGACCCGCTGCACGCTTTACGTGCTCCTGCCGGCCTGCATCGTGCTGACGCTCGTCTATGTGTGGCTCGGCATCCCGCAGACGCTTGGACCCTATGTCGACGCCACCACGCTGGAAGGCGCCAAGCAGACGATCGCGCTCGGCCCAGTCGCCTCTCAGGTCGCCATCAAGATGCTTGGCACCAATGGCGGCGGCTTCTTCAACGCCAATGCCGCGCATCCTTTTGAGAATCCGGACGCCATCTCGAACCTGATCCAGATGCTGTCGATCTTCGCGCTCGGCGCCGGTCTCACCAACGTCTTCGGGCGGATGGTCGGCAGTGAGCGCCAGGGTTGGGCCATCCTTGCCTCGATGGGCGTGCTGTTTCTCGTCGGCGTCATCGTCTGCTACTGGGCCGAGGCCGCCGGCAGTCCGCTGGTGCATGCGCTCGGCATCGACGGCGGCAACATGGAAGGCAAGGAGACGCGCTTCGGAATTGCGTTGTCGGCGCTGTTCGCGGTCATCACCACGGCCGCCTCGTGCGGCGCCGTGAATGCCATGCACGATTCGTTCACCGCGCTTGGCGGCATGATCCCGCTGATCAACATGCAGCTTGGCGAGGTCATCGTCGGCGGCGTCGGCGCCGGCTTCTACGGCATCCTGATGTTTGTCGTCATCGCCGTCTTCGTCGCCGGCCTGATGGTCGGCCGCACACCGGAATATCTCGGCAAGAAGATCGAGGCCAAGGAGGTCAAGATGGCGATGCTTGCCATCCTCTGCCTGCCGCTGGCGATGCTGATCTTCACGGCTATCGCCGTGGTCCTGCCGAGCGCGGTGGCCTCGATGGCCAATGGCGGCCCGCACGGCTTCACCGAGGTGCTCTATGCCTATACGTCGGCGGCCGCGAACAACGGCTCGGCCTACGGCGGACTGACCGGCAACACGCCCTGGTACAACATCACCATCGCGATCGGCATGCTGATGGGCCGCTTCCTGGTCATCATCCCGGCTTTGGCCATCGCCGGCTCGCTGGCCACGAAGAAGACCCTGCCTGCTTCCGCCGGCACCTTCCCGACCGACGGCATGCTGTTCGTCGGTCTCCTGGTCGGCGTGATCGTCATCGTCGGCGGCCTCACCTTCTTCCCGTCGCTCGCCGTCGGCCCGATCGTCGAGCATCTGGCGATGATCCTCGGACAGACTTTCTGAGATGACCATGCCCTGGTTCAACAACATACGTCGGCACGATCGTCACCAATCCGGTGACGGAACGCCCGATGACGGAGGGGACGAGAAGCCTCGTCCTTTCCCGACGCTCTCCACCTTCCTCGGCATGGCGGCCGTGCTGTTCGTGCTGTGGCTGCTGGCCTCGGGCCTTCCGCATCTGTTGCCGAAGACCGAACACCCGGCGCCATCCAACATCACCGATACCGGAGTCCTGAAATGAGCCAGTCCAAATCCGCGAGCATTCTGGATGCCAGCATCCTGATGCCCGCCATTGGCGGCGCTTTCCGCAAGCTCGATCCGCGCACGCTGATCAAGAACCCGGTGATGTTCGTCGTCGCCATCGTCTCAGCACTCACCACCGTCCTGTTCGTCAAGGATGTCATCACCGGCGGCGGCGATCTCGGCTTCACCTTGCAGATTATCATCTGGCTGTGGTTCACCGTGCTGTTCGCCAACTTTGCCGAGGCGGTGGCCGAGGGACGCGGCAAGGCGCAGGCGGACTCGCTGCGCAAGGCGCGCACCGAGACCCAGGCCAAGCTGCTCGTCAACGCCGAGGATCGCGGCAAGTTCAAGTTGGTGCCTGGCACCCGCCTGAAGGTCGGCGACATCGTGCTGATCGAAGCCGGCGACATCATCCCTTCCGACGGCGAGGTGATCGAAGGCGTGGCTTCCGTCAACGAGGCGGCAATCACCGGCGAATCCGCGCCTGTGATCCGCGAATCCGGCGGCGACCGCTCGGCCGTCACCGGCGGCACGCAGGTGCTGTCCGATTGGATCCGCGTGCGCATTTCCGCCGCCTCCGGCCAGACCTTCCTCGACCGCATGATCTCGCTGGTCGAAGGTGCGGAGCGCCAGAAGACCCCGAACGAGATCGCGCTTAACATCTTGCTTGTAGGCATGACGCTGATCTTCGTCCTGGCCACCGCGACCATCCCGAGCTTCGCCTCTTATTCCGGCGGCTATATCCCGGTGACGATCCTCGTCGCTTTGTTCGTGACGCTGATCCCGACCACGATCGGCGCGCTGCTTTCGGCCATCGGCATTGCCGGCATGGATCGCCTGGTGCGTTTCAACGTGCTTGCCATGTCCGGCCGCGCCGTCGAGGCTGCCGGCGACGTGGACACGTTGCTCCTCGACAAGACCGGCACCATTACGCTCGGCAATCGCCAGGCGACCGAGTTCCATCCGGTGAAGGGTGTGTCCGAACAGGAACTGGCCGATGCTGCTCAATTGGCCTCGCTGGCTGACGAGACGCCGGAAGGCCGCTCGATCGTGGTGCTGGCGAAGGAAAAATACGGCATCCGCGCCCGCGATATGGCGACCTTGCATGCCACTTTCGTGCCCTTCACCGCGCAGACCCGTATGAGCGGCGTCGACATCGACGGCTCGTCGGTGCGCAAAGGCGCGGTCGATGCCGTGCTAGCCCATGTCAATCAAGCAACAGTCGCAAGCCATGGCACGCGTCCGACAAGCGACACCATGCGCGACCTGCAGGCCAGGGCCGACGAGATCGCCCAGGCCGGCGGCACGCCGCTGGCGGTCGAGCGCGACGGGCGCCTGCTCGGCGTCGTCCACCTCAAGGACATCGTCAAGGGCGGCATTCGCGAGCGTTTCGCCGAGTTGCGCAAGATGGGCATCCGCACGGTGATGATCACCGGCGACAATCCGCTGACCGCAGCGGCCATCGCGGCCGAAGCCGGCGTCGACGACTTCCTGGCCCAGGCGACGCCTGAAAACAAGCTGTCGCTGATCCGCGAGGAACAGGCCAAGGGCAAGCTTGTCGCGATGTGCGGCGACGGCACCAACGATGCGCCGGCGCTCGCCCAGGCCGATGTCGGCGTCGCCATGAACACCGGCACGGTCGCCGCGCGCGAGGCCGGCAACATGGTCGACCTCGACAGCGATCCGACCAAGCTGATCGAGATCGTCGAGATCGGCAAGGCGCTGCTGATGACGCGCGGTTCGCTGACCACCTTCTCGATCGCCAACGACGTCGCCAAGTATTTCGCCATCATCCCGGCCATGTTCGCCGTGTTCTACGTCGCGCCCGGCCAGTCGGTAGGCCCGCTGCAGGCGCTCAACATTATGCATCTGGCGACGCCGCAGAGCGCCATTCTGTCGGCGATCATCTTCAACGCGCTGATCATCGTCGCGCTGATCCCGCTGTCGCTGAAGGGGGTGAAATACCGCGCCATCGGCGCCGGCGCGCTGCTCACCCGCAATCTTCTCGTCTACGGCCTTGGCGGCATCATCGTGCCGTTCGCCGGCATCAAGGCGATCGACCTGATCGTCACGGCTCTTGGCCTGGCATAGGAACCCATTCCGATGTTCAAGCAACTCAGACCCGCTATCGTCATGATCGTTTTCTTCACGGTGCTGACCGGCCTCATCTATCCGATCGGCATGATCGGCATCGCGCAGGCGCTGTTTCCCAGGCAGGCCAATGGCAGCCTGATCGAAAAGGATGGTAAGGTTATCGGCTCCGAACTGATCGGCCAGGCCTTCGCCAGCGACCGCTATTTCCACGGGCGGCCCTCGGCCGCCGGCGACGGCTACAACGCCGCCTCCTCCGGCGGCTCGAATCTCGGGCCGACCAATGCGAAGCTGATCGAACGTATCAAGGCCGACGCCGACAGGCTGAAGGCTGAGAACCCGAACGCACCGGTTCCGATGGATCTCGTCACCACGTCTGGCAGCGGCCTCGATCCCGACATCAGCCCGGAGGCGGCCTATTTCCAGGTGCCGCGGATTGCCAAGGCCAGGGGCATCGATGAAGCCAAGGTGAAATCGCTTGTCGACGGCCATGTCGAGGATCGCGAGCTGGGCTTCATGGGTGAGCCGGTGGTCAATGTGCTGGCCCTCAACATGGGGCTCGACGATCTCAAATAATCAGCACTCGCAGCGGGGATCGACACGATCCCCGGTGCAATCCATGATTGGACTTGATGCCGGACGACAGGACCAACTTCGAGAACAGACCTTCTCCCGACGCGCTGCTCGAGCACGCGGAGCGGGAGGGCCGCGGCCGTCTGCGCATCTTCCTTGGCGCGGCGCCCGGCGTCGGCAAGACCTACGAGATGCTGTTGGCAGGCCGCGCCCGGCGCGCCGACGGCATCGACGTCGCGATCGGCGTCGTTGAAACGCATGGCCGCAAGGAAACCCAAGCGCTGGTCGAAGGCTATGAGGTGATCCCGCGCCGCGAGGTCGAATACAGGGGCCGGGTCCTTGACGAGATGGACATCGACGCCATCCTGAAACGGCGGCCGGAGCTGGTTCTGATCGACGAGCTCGCGCACACCAACGGGCCCGGCAGCCGTCATCCCAAGCGCTATCTCGATGTTCAGGAAATCCTGTCGCAGGGCATCGACGTCTACACCACGCTCAACATCCAGCATGTCGAAAGCCTGAATGACGTCGTGGCGCAGATCACCCGCGTCAGGGTGCGTGAAACCGTTCCGGATTCCATCATCGACGAGGCCGACGACATCGAGGTCATCGACCTCACCCCGGACGACCTGATCAAGCGGCTGCATGAAGGCAAGGTCTATTTCCCGCAAACCGCTCAGCGCGCGATCGAGAACTATTTTTCGCCTGGCAATCTGACGGCGCTTCGCGAGTTGGCGCTGCGACGCACCGCGCAGCGCGTCGATGAACAGCTCCTCAGCCATATGCAGTCCCACGCCATTCCGGGACCGTGGGCGGCCGGCGAGCGGGTCCTTGTCTGCGTCGACTCGCGTCCGGACGGGAGCGCTCGTATCCGCTACGCGCGCCGGCTCGCCGATCGCCTGCGGGCGCCATGGACGGCGCTGCATGTCGACACGCCTCGCCTGGCCGGCATGTCCGAAGAGGACAAGGACCGGCTGGCAACAAATCTGCGCCTTGCCGAACAGCTCGGCGCCGAGGTCGTGACCATCCCGGGCCAGAACGTCGCCCAGGATATCGTGCGCCATGCGACGGCGAACAACTTCACCCATATCGTCATCGGCAGGCCGACCCGCTCGCGCTGGCGGGAATTGATCGAGGGCTCGCTCACCTATGACCTGATCCGCAATGCCGGCGACATCAGCGTCCATGTCATTTCGGGCAAGGAGCGCGATGCCGACATGCCGTCGGCACGGGTGAAGGCCGCGTCCGAGCAGAAGCCCTTCCAGATCTGGCCCTATCTGTTCTCGACGGCCTATGTCGCCGGCGCGGTGGCCGTCAGCTCGATTCTCGATCAGTTCCTCGATGTCCGCAATCTGGCCAGCGTCCTGCTGCTGGCGGTGCTGACTTCTGCGGTGACGTTCGGACTCTGGCCGGCGCTCTACGCTTGTTTCCTGAGCGCGCTCGCCTTCAACTATTTCTTTCTCGAGCCGCGCTATACGTTCACGATCAGGGATCCGGAGAGCATCGTTGCCTTCGCGGTCTTTCTCGTTGTCGCAGTCATCGCCAGCAATCTGACGGCGCGCGTCCAGCGCCAGGCGGTCGCCGCCCGCTCACGCGCGCGAGCCACGCAGGACATCTACTCGTTCTCGAAGAAGCTCGCCGGCGCCGGCACGCTTGACGACGTGCTGTGGGCCACCGCCTTCCAGATCGCCTCGATGCTGAAAGTGCGCGTGGTGCTGCTTCTGCCCGAGAATGGAACGATCACCGTCAAGGCCGGCTATCCGCCGGACGATACGCTCGCCGAGGCTGACATCGCGGCGGCCCGCTGGGCCTGGGAACATGATCGCCCCGCCGGCCGCGGCGCCGATACGCTGCCCGGCGCCAAGCGCCTCTATCTGCCCTTGCGAACAGGCCGGACAGCGGTCGGCGTCGTCGGCCTCGACAACGACAAACAGGGCCCTTTGCTGACCCCCGAGCAGCAGCGCCTTCTCGACGCGCTTGCCGATCAGGCGGCGGTCGCCATCGAACGCATCCAGCTTGTCGCCGATGTCGACCGCGCCAGGCTGGCGGCGGAAGCGGACCGGCTGCGCACGGCGCTGCTTACCTCGATCTCGCATGACCTGAAGACGCCGCTGGCCGCCATCATGGGTGCCGCCGGCACGCTGCGGGAATACGCGGCCGCCCTTCCCGAAGAGGACCGCGCGGAACTCCTGTCGACGGTGGTCGACGAATCGGAGCGGCTCAACCGCTTCATCGCCAATCTGCTCGACATGACCAAGATCGAGTCCGGCGCCATGGAGCCGAACTACGCCCTCCATTATGTCGGCGATATCGTCGGCTCGGCGCTCGATCGCGCTCGCAAGATCACCGGCGAGCACCGCATTAACACCGACATTCCGCCGGACCTGCCGATGCTGCGCCTCGACCCGGTGCTGTTCGAGCAGGCGCTGTTCAACCTCCTCGACAATGCCGCCAAGTATTCCGCGCCCGGCTCGACCATCCGCCTGCAAGGCTGGGTCGACAACGGCTCCGTCATCCTGCAGGCCATGGACGAGGGACCAGGCATCCCGCCCAACGACCTCGAACGGATCTTCGACACCTTCTATCGGGTGCGCAAGCGCGACCAGGTCCGCGCCGGCACGGGTCTCGGCCTGTCGATCAGTCGCGGTTTCGTCGAGGCCATGGGCGGCAGGATCTCGGCGACGAACCGTACCGACCGGCCCGGCGCGATCTTCACCATCCGCATGCCGGTGCCGCAGGAAATTCCGGACCTTGCCGTGGCCAAAACGGATGACGCCGCATGACCGGTCAGAACGTCAGCATCCTGGTCGTCGACGACGAACCGCCGATCCGCAGGCTGCTTCGGGTCGGCCTCGGCAGCCAGGGCTATGCCGTATCGGAGGCACCGAACGCCAAGGCAGCGATCGAGCTCATGCAGGCGCAGCGGCCCGACCTGATCCTGCTCGATCTCGGCCTCCCGGGGATGACGGGCCTCGAACTGCTCGGCAAATGGCGTGACGACGGCCTCGACATTCCGGTCGTCATCCTGTCGAGCCGCACCGACGAGGCCGGCATCGTCCAGGCGCTCGAGATGGGCGCCGACGACTATGTGACGAAACCCTTCGGCATGAACGAGCTCGTCGCCCGCGTCCGCGTGGCGCTGCGCCACAAGTTCCAGCAGCAGGGCGAGAAGCCGGTGTTCCAGGCCGGAGACCTTTCGGTCGACCTGGTGAAGCGCATCGTCAAGGTAGAGGGTAAGGAAGTAAAACTGTCGCCGAAGGAATACGATATCCTGCGCATGCTCGTGCAGTATGCCGGCAAGGTTCTGACCCATCAGTTCCTGCTGAAGCAGATCTGGAACGAGTCGACGGACGTGCAATATCTCAGGGTCTATGTCCGCCAATTGAGGCAGAAGATCGAGAAGACACCGGACCAGCCGCGCTACATCATCACCGAGACCGGCGTCGGCTACCGTTTGCGCGAGGTCGATTGAAGGAACCGGCGGGCATCATCAAACCGATCGAGGCTGTGCCGAGATCGGTCGCTTGAACCATGGTAGATCCGCACAAACATCCTATATTACGGCAAGGTTTCTGTTTTTCGTGCGGGAAGGAAGCGATGTCGCATCCTCGGCTATCGGCGGCTTTGATTGCCGCGGCTTTGTCGACTGCCGCCCTTTTGGGCGCGGCTTCATATGCCTCCGCGCAGGTCGTCATCCCCACAGACCGCAACGCCCTGATCCAACATAACGAGCTGCAGGCGCTCCGGAACCAGCTGCAGCGACGACAGTTCCAGCAACAGCAGCAGCTTTACCGCGAGCAGGACCGGCAGATCGTTCCGAAGGCTCGCCCTGAAGTGCCGATCGTCAAGCAGAATTGCCAGTCTCGGGTGATCGGCACCACGATTTCGCGCGTCTGCCGCTGACATTTTTCTTTTTTGGGTTTACTTAGCCGACTTACTGTCGGCAGCGAGCCGCCTTGCATGGGCGGCGGTTTTGGGATTTGCAGGAGCGAGATTTTTGCCGTGCGGATAGCGTACGGCAGGAATGCGCTTTGATCGGATTTTGGGATGGCAGCAGCCAAGAAGAAAGCAGTACGCAGGGCAAAGAAGGGAGAGCGGATCCGCCAGGTGGCGGCCATCCCCTTTCGCCTACGCGGCGACGGCCAGCTTGAAGTCTTGCTGGTCACCTCGCGCACGACCAAACGTTTCATTGTGCCCAAGGGCTGGCCCATGAAAGGCAAGAGCGGGCGCAAGGCGGCCGCGATCGAGGCCCAGGAAGAGGCGGGCGTGCTGGGCAAGGCGCTGAAGCAGCCTGCCGGCGGCTACTCCTATTGGAAGCGCATGGCCAGCCGTTTCGTCCGTGTCGACGTGGTCGTCTACCTGCTCGAGGTCAGCGAGGAGATGGCCGACTGGCGGGAGGCCGTGAACCGTCAGCGGGCTTGGCTGCCGGCGGCCGATGCGGCCCTGCTGATCGACGAGCCCGAGCTTTCCACGCTGCTGAGGGATTTGACGGCCTTGGTGACCGATCCGGCGTAAGACGATGGCCTGGCGCAATTCCACGAAAGTGTGACACGGCATCCGTCAGGAATTCCGTCACAACAAAATGGATGGAATGGTTCGCCGTTTTCCGTGGAACGGTGAAACGCTCTAATCGGAGTCGCCAGGAAACGGCCGTGCCGGGGTGCCGCTATAAGCCCACAGCCATTCTTTGGGCAGAGGTCCCTTGTTGCGGTCGCTCTCCTGTGATTGCTCCCAGGCATGCGCCAGTATGCCTACCGAGCGCGACAGCACGAAGAGGCCGCGCGTCAGTGGCGGCGGGAAGCCAAGCTCGCCATAGATGACGGCCGTGGCGCCATCGATGTTGAGCGGGATCGTCTTGCCCTTGCGTGTCGCCACCTCCGCCTCGATCGCCTCGGCAATGTCGGCAAAGCGCCCGCTGACGACGCCGCGACCGGCGAAGTCGCGCGTCAGTTCGATGAGGCGTGGCGCCCGCGGATCGATCGGGTGGAAGCGATGCCCGAGGCCGGGCACGTAGCCCTTTTCCTCGGCGAAGAACCGGTCGAGCCGCGCACTCACCGCTTCGGCGAGGCTCGCGCCACCATCGATTGCGGCGGCGATGTTGCCATAGAAGGAAAGCGCCTGCTCGCCGGCCCCGCCATGCACGTCCCCCAGCACATTGATGGCGGAGGCCATGGCGTTGTTGATGCCGACGCCGCAGGTCGCCGCCATGCGCGCGATCGCGATCGACGGCGCCTGCGGGCCGTGGTCGACGGCGGCCCCGAGCGCGATGCCGAGCAGCGCCGCCTGATCGTCGCCCGGCAATTCGCCGCGCAGCATAAGCCAGATCATCGCCGGAAAGCTGACCCGGCCGATCAGATCCTGGATCTGGTAGCCGCGCAGCCGGATCACGCCGGGCTGCATCTCGATGATGCCGGTCCGCCACCACTCCTCGCCGCGGTCGCGGCCGGTCTTTTTGTCCGCGCTCATGCCCGCGCCCTCCCCTTGCCGCGCGCCGGCAAGCTGGCGAACACGTCGTCCATATGCGCGCCAAGACGTGGCGGAGGGCCGGCTGGCACGGGAGCCGCACCGTCGACCATAAAGCCGCCGCGCACCACCGTGAGCGGGTTGTCCATTCCCGGTATCTCCTGGAAGCGCGTCGTCATGCGGCGCTCGATGACCTGGCGTTCCTGCAGCACTTGCGGGATCGTCAGCACCCGCCCGGCCGGCACGCCGGCGCGGTTGAGCTTTTCTTCCCAGACCGCCGCAGGAGCGCCGGCAAGCGCGTCCTCGATGAGCGGCTTCAGCGCTGCCCGGTTCCCTTTGCGCGTCTCGCGTTCGGCGAAGCGCGGATCCGAAGCCAAGTCTGGGCGGCCGATCAAGCCGCAAAGGATCACGAACTGCTCCTGCTTGTTGGCGGCGATGTTGAGCAGGCCCTCGCCGGTGCGGAACGCGCCGGAGGGCGCGGCCGTCATGTTCTCGTTGCCCATGGCTTGAGGCTGGACGCCCGCCGTCAGATAGTTCGACACCGGCCATCCCAAGGCCGACAGCGTGCATTCGAGCATCGACACGTCGAGGAAGGCGCCTTCGCCGCTGGTCTTCTGCCGCACCAGCGCCGCAGCGATGGCGAAGGCCCCGACCAGTCCGCCCAGCGTGTCGGCGACCGGATAGCCGACGCGCAGGGGCGCCGTTTCCGGCGTGCCGGTGATGCTCATGATCCCGGACAGCCCCTGGATGATCTGATCATAGGCCGGGTTGCCACGCATCGGGCCGGTCTGGCCGAAACCCGATATCGCGCAATAGACGAGGCTTGGCCTAACCTCCTTCAGCTTCTCGTGGCCGAGGCCGAGCCGATCCATCACGCCCGGCCGGAAATTCTCGACCAATGCGTCCGCCGTTGCGACCAGGTCGAGGAAGCGCTCGCGGTCGGCCTCCTGCTTCAGGTCGAGCACCACCGATCGTTTGCCGGCGTTCTGCGCCAGGAAGGATGCACCCATGCCGGCTTTGTTGAGCTCCGGCGAGGCGCCAAGCTGGCGCGCGAGATCGCCGCCCGGCGGCGCCTCGACCTTGATGACGTCGGCGCCGAGCAGCGCCAGCTGGTAGGCGCAGTAAGGACCTGCCAGCACATTGGTGAGGTCGAGGACGCGTATGCCTGAAAGCAGGTCTGTCATGATGCTCCAGATCGGTCAGGCATCGCCCGGCACATGCTCTGGTCCGCGCGTGCGCCGGCGTTCGATCCAGGCCCAGATATGCGGGCCGACCAGACCGATGAAGGCGAGCGTTAAAAGCGTCAGCGAGAGCGGGTGCCGGTAGAACACCGTCCAGTCGCCATTGGCGATCGTCATCGCCCGGCGGAACTGCGTCTCGGCGAGCGGCCCGAGGATCATGCCGATGATGACCGGCGCCGTCGGAAAATCGAAGCGGCGCATCAGGAAGCCCGCCGCGCCCAGCAGATAGAGGATGATGAGATCGATCGGCGACTGCGAGATGCCGTAGGTGCCGACGGTGGCGAACACCAGAATGCCGGCATAGAGCTGCGGCGCCGGGATCTTGAGCAATCGTACCCACAGGCCGATCAGCGGCAGGTTGAGGATGACGAGGATGACGTTGGCGATGAAGAGACTGGCGATGAGGCCCCAGACGAGATTGGCCTGCGTCGTCAACAGCAGCGGTCCGGGATTGATGCCGTAGCTCTGGAAGGCCGACAGCATGATCGCCGCCGTTGCCGAGGTCGGGAGGCCAAGCGTCAGCATCGGCACCAGCACGCCGGCAGCCGACGCGTTGTTGGCAGCCTCCGGCCCGGCGACGCCTTCGATGGCGCCGACCGTGCCGAACTCCTCCTTGTGCTTGGAAAGCTTCTTTTCGATGGCATAGGACAGGAAGGTCGGGATCTCGGCCCCGCCGGCGGGCAGGGCGCCGATCGGGAAGCCGATTGCCGCGCCCCTGAGCCACGGCTTCCACGAGCGCGCCCATTCGGAAGCAGTCATGTAGAGCGAGCCCCTCAGCGGCACGATCTCGTCCTTCCCGGCATAGCGGCGCGAGGCCACGTAGAGAGTCTCGCCGACCGCAAAGAGGCCGACCGCGACGATGATGACGTCGACGCCGTCGAGCAACTCGCCCATGCCGAAGGTGAAGCGCGGCTGCCCGGTCTGCAGGTCGACGCCGATCATGCCGATGACGAAGCCGACGAACAGGCTGGTAAGCCCACGCACAGAGGACGAGCCGAGCACCGCCGAAACGGTGATGAAGGCGAGCACCATCAGCGAGAAATATTCCGCCGGCCCGAAAGCCAGCGCCAGCTTGACCACGATCGGCGCCAGGAAGGCGACGCCCAGCGTGCCGAGGGTCCCGGCGACGAACGAGCCGATCGCGGAAGTCGCGAGCGCCGCGCCGCCGCGGCCCGAACGCGCCATCCGGTTGCCCTCGAGCGCGGTGACGATGGTGGCACTTTCGCCCGGTGTATTGAGCAGGATCGACGTCGTCGAGCCGCCATACATGGCCCCGTAATAGATGCCGGCAAACAGGATGAAGGAAGCTTCCGGCGCCACCTGGTAGGTGATCGGCAAAAGCAGCGCGATGGTCAGCGCCGGCCCGAGCCCGGGCAGCACGCCGATCGCGGTTCCGAGCGTCGTGCCGAGCAGGCACCACAAGAGATTGGTCGGCGTGAAGGCGACCGCAAATCCGTGCGCGAGATAACCGAGCGTGTCCATCGTCCTCAGCCCCTTCCCATGCCGACGAGGGCGCTGATCAACGCGTTGAGCTGGTTCTCGATCAGGCCGGCCCCGATGTTGACGCCGAGCGCTCTGGCGAATCCGAAATAGGCAGCCAGCGCCAAGATCAGGCCGAGCAGCGCATCGCGCAGCGGATGCCGGCTGCCGAAGCCGAAGCAGACCAGCACGAACATGATCACCGAGGCGGCTGTGAAGCCGAGCGGCTGGATCAGCACGAGATTGGCAACGAGCCCCGCGACCACGAAACCCATCGCCTTCCAATCGGTCGGCGTCTCCTTTTCCTCGTCCGGCTGCCAGCCGCCACGCAGGGCGGCAACGATGAGCAGCAGCGACAGGATCACCATGCCGGCCATGGTCATGTAGGGGAAGACCTTCGGGCCGACCTTGGAATAGAGCGGCGAAACCGGGATCGCCAGGGTCTGCCAGGCAACGGCCCCGGCGCAGGCAAGAAGCCCGACGCCGATCAGCAATTCGGGTATGGCAAGGCGCGGCGGTGACGCCTGCTGGTCGCTGGTGCTCATGATCTCCTCCCCGGAAGCCGGCCTTACACTGCCGGCTTCGCCGCAGTTTCATTGAACCGTCGCATGTCCGCTGTCTCGAAGAAGGCGATGCAGCCTCCTTCGAGATCAGGCAGGAGGCGATCAGGCGAGGCCGAGATCCTTGAGGATCGCGCCGATGCGTGTCGTGTCCTCGGCGACGAACTTGGCATAATCGTCGCCGGTCAGCAGAATCGGCGTCCAGTTGCGGTTCTTGCACTCGGTCGCCCAGGCCTCGCTCTTGGCCATGGTCTCGACCATCTTGATCATCGCCGCCTTGTCTTCGTCGGAAACGCCGGGAGGTGCAAAGACGCCGCGCCAGTTGAACAATTCGACGTCGATGCCGGCCTCTTTCAATGTCGGCGCGTCGATGCCTTCCTGGCGCTTGTCCGACGAGATCGCCAGCAGCCGGAGCGCGCCCGCCTTGACCTGCTCGGAGAATTCGCCGTAGCCGGAAATGCCGGCCGCGACCTGGTTGCCGAGCAGCGCCGACAGTGCCTCGCCGCCGCCGGCGAACGGCACATAGGACAGGTTGGCGGCAGGCACGCCGGCCGTCTTGGCGATCAGGCCGAAAAGGATGTGGTCGGAACCGCCGGCCGAACCGCCGGCCACCGGAACCTTCGTCGGATCCGCCTTCAGCGCCGCGACGAAATCATTGGCCGTCTTGAACGGCGAGGCTGCCGGCACCACCAGCGCCTCGAACTCGCCGGTGAGGCGCGCGATCGGCGTCACTTCGGTGAGATTGTTGGCGGCCTTGTTGGCGATGATGGCGCCAACCATGACCATGCCGGCAACCATCAGCGCGTTGCCCTTGCCCTTCCACTGGTTGACGAATTGCGGCAGGCCGACCGTGCCGCCGGCGCCGCCGACATTGGTGATCTGCGAGCCGGAGATCAGCTTTTCGGAGCGCAGCACCTGATCGATCGTGCGCGCGGTCTGGTCCCAGCCGCCGCCGGGGGCCGCCGGCACGAAGATTTGGATTTGCGGGGCGTCCTGCGCAAAGGCGGGTCCGAAATGCAAAGCCGCGAAGCCGGCGGCGGTGGTCGACAAGAATCTGCGTCTGTTCAGCATGGGATTCCTCCAAATCACGACACCTCCTCCGGTGCCTGCCAAGACGTGGCCTGAATTAAGACCCGCATTCGAGTTCAAGCATTTGTTACCGCGTTCTGTCAACGGGAATGCCATTCTGCTGGACAGAACGCATAGGATCGGACTAAATCCGCATGTCCAGGGTCATTCCCGGATGGGCGACCACGATGAAATCGTCACCGCAATGACAGACCTCCCTCCAAGCCAGGCTCCGGCCGACGGCGTTGCCGCGCTCGACCGGGCAATCGCCATCCTCGACGCGTTCACCATTGCCGACCGGTCGCTCGGCCTCGCCGAAATCGCGGCCCGAACCGGTCTCTACAAGAGCACGATCCTCAGATTGGCCAACTCGCTGATGCGCGGGCAATTGCTGGAGCGCCTGGAGGACGGACGCTATCGCATCGGACCGGCGACCTTCAGGCTTGGCGCGCTTTACCAGCGCTCGCTCGTGGCGATGGATATCCTGTTGCCGATCATGCGCGATCTCTCCGAGCGGAGCTGGGAAAGCGTCGCCTTCTATGTCCGCTCGGGCGACGTGCGCACCTGTCTCTACCGAGTCGAGTCCAAGCACCCGATCCGTTACACGATACGGGAAGGTGACGTGCTGCCCTTGCTGGTTGGTTCCGGCGGCCGGGTGCTGGCCGCTTTCTCGGGAGAGCAGGGCGAGCCTTACGAGACGATCCGGAAAACCTATAGTTACATTTCAATCGGTGACCGCGATCCGCAGACTGCCGGCATCTCCGCCCCTGTCTTCGGGCCGGGACGGACACTGCTCGGCGTGCTCACGCTCGCCGGTCCGAACACGCGGGTCGACGCGGCCTTCCTCACCCGCATGAAGCGGCCGCTGCTCGAAGCTGCCGCCCGCGCCACCCGCGCTTTTGGCGAAGATGCATCCATGCTGGATGCGGCAAGCCTCGACACGCCGCCGGAGCCCACAACGGATCCGGGTTTTGGCGAGCATCAAATTCGAGTTTCCGGCACGCAGCAGGCCAATGTCGCCGAGCTTCGGGCAGGTGGACGCTCAAGCGACGGTTAGCTCTTGCCAATCGCGTCCCTTGGCACCAATCTCGGCTCGAAGGGCCGCTCATCGGGTGGATGGCGGCGCGATAGGTTTTGCCATGACCCGCGATCAGATGCTCGCCCATCTCCGATCCGCCGACGCCGCGGCGCGCGAGGCGGCGGCGCACGGTCATCATCCATTCGGTGCGGTGCTGGTCGGCCCCGACGACGCCATCCTCATGCGCCAAGGCAATATCGACACCGTCCATCACGCCGAAACCGAACTTGCGCGACGCGCGGCGACTGCCTATTCGCCGGAGTTTCTCTGGACCTGCACGCTCGTCTCAACCGGCGAGCCCTGCGCGATGTGCACCGGAACGCTCTACTGGGCCAATATCGGCCGGCTGGTTTACGGCTTCGAGGAGACCCAGCTTCTGGCGCTCACCGGCGATCACGCGGAGAATCCGACGATGAGCCTTTCTTCGCGCGCCGTGCTCGACTCCGGGCAGAAAAAGATCGAGGTGTTTGGCCCCTTCCCCGAAGTCGCGGACGAGCTGCTCGCACCACACCGCGAGTTCTGGAAGCGCTGACGCGGAAGCGGATGTTGGGGACGGGTCCGCAAGGATAGGGTGACCCAGTCCGCCCTAAGCTTCCGCCCTCTAGGCTCTGCTTGACTCACACATATCTCACTGGTTATACGTCAATCAATAGCCATTGAGTTATCAGTCCAGATGACGAACGCACACGATATGCTGTTCCGGACGCTTGCCGATCCGACAAGGCGCGCCATCTTCGAGCGTCTGTGCCGGCAAGGCGAGCAGACGGTCGGCGCGCTGACGGCTGAGGCCGGTGTCTCGCAGCCGGCGGTGTCGAAACATCTCGGCCTGCTCAAGCAAGCCGGACTGGTGCGCGACCGCCACGAGGGTCGCCAGACCCATTACAGCGCACAGCTTGGCGCGCTGGCGCCGCTAATGGATTGGACTCGCGATATGGCCGGGTTCTGGGAGAGCCGGTTCGACGATCTCGAGGATCTGCTGCAGAGGATGGATTAATGAACGATATGCCGGCCGGAACGCGCTCCGTTATCGTCGAGCGCGAGATTCCCTATCCGCCGGAAAAGATCTGGCGGGCACTGACCCAGCCGCATCTCATCGAGGAGTGGCTGATGAAGAACAACTTCAAGCCGGTCGTAGACCACCGTTTCGAACTGAGCGCGGACTGGGGCGGTGTCGAGTGCCAGGTCCAGACAGTCGAGCCAAACAAAACGCTTTCCTACACATGGGACACCAAGGATCTAGAGAGCGTCGTCACATGGACGCTCACCCCGACCAGCGCCGGCACTCGCCTGCGCATGGAGCAGACGGGCTTCCGGACTGACCAGGAGCCGTATTTCCGAGGTGCGACCGTTGGCTGGCCGAGGTTCTTTTCGGCCTTGGAGCAGGTGCTTTCGCGGATCGAGTGAGGGCGGCAATCTCATCCAGATGACGCAGCCTGGCGCGCTGGTAAGCCCAGCGTTCATTGGATCTTTCAGAGGAGGAAGCATTGGACTGGAGCAAGTGGATCAGGCAGTTGCATCGCTGGCTGTCGATCATCTTTACCGTGACCGTCATCGCCAACTTCATCGCCATGGCCTTGGGCGAGCCGCCCGCCTGGGTGGTCTATTCGCCGTTCCTGCCGCTTTTCCTGCTGTTGTTCAGCGGCCTCTACATGTTCGTGCTGCCCCATGCCGCAAGGTGGCGCGGTGAGCCGGCGCGCGAGCGCGCCGGACCGGCCTGATGGCAAAAGCGAAATCGGCAAAGGTTGCAGCCAGGCCGTCGGGGGAAAAACCCGTCCTGCTTTCGGGCGGCAACCCGCAGATCGCCAAGGGGTATGGTGACGCTCCCGTGCAGGCCTATATCGCGGCGATGCCGGGTTGGAAGAGCGAGCTAGGCCGCCGGCTCGACCAACTCATCATGCAGGCCGTCCCCAACGCGCAGAAGGCCGTCAAATGGAACTCGCCGTTTTACGGCATGGACGGCGAAGGCTGGTTTCTCGGCATTCATTGTTTCACCAGATACGTCAAAGTGGCCTTCTTTCGCGGCATGTCGCTGACGCCGGTGCCGCCCGGCGAATCCAAGAGCAAGGACACGCGCTATTTTCACATCCATGAGGACGACCAGCTCGACGAAGCGCAATTCGTCTCCTGGGTGAAACAGGCAAGTCAATTGCCTGGCGAACGAATGTAAGCGCATTATCGGTCACTCACGGTCCGCCCGACGAGGCATCATGGCGATCCGTCTAGCGGGTGTTGAAGGAGGACACATATGGAGAAAATCGGCGTGCAGGAAAGCAAGTCTCCTTCCGAGCTGATCGATGGCCGTATCGCGGAATTGGGCGATTGGCGGGGCGAGATGCTCGGCCGATTGCGCGCCCTGATTAAGGATGCCGATCCGGACGTCACCGAGGAATGGAAGTGGCGCGGCGTGCCGGTCTGGGAGGACGCCGGAATGATCTGCACCGGCGAGACCTACAAGGCCGTCGTCAAGCTGACCTTCGCCAAGGGCGCCGCGCTGCCGGACCCCTCACGCCTCTTCAACTCCAGCCTCGAAGGCAACACAAGGCGCGCCATCGATTTTCGCGAAGGCGAGGAGATCGACCAGGAAGCGTTCAAGGCTCTCGTGCGAGCAGCGGTGGCCCTGAACAGGTCCAAGGCCAAACGCTGATCCGAGAAGCGCGTCAGCACCGGAGGCGGACGAGCCCGGCATTGCCCTCTAGGCTGTTGCCCCTCCGGCCCACCGCTCCAGCAGGATCGTCGGCTTGTCGTGATAGGTGGTCCGCAGGATTTCGCGATAGCCGTTCTTATCTGCAACCTTGAGCGAGGCGCCATTTTCGGGATCGATGATGCAGACGGTTCTGGCTCGCCCGAACGCCTCGTCACCCCAGGCGACGATGCGCCCGACGACTTCGCTTGCAAGCCCCTGGCCATGCGCACCCGAAGCTAAAGCCCAGCCGGCTTCCGGCACGCCTTCGATCGAGGGCTCGATCTCGCGCTTCAGATCATGGAAGCCGGCCTCGCCGAGGAAGCGGCCAGTCGCCTTGTCCTCGATCGCCCAGAACCCATAGCCAAGCAGCGACCACAGCCCGGCATGGCGCAGGAAACGCATCCAGCTTTCCTCGCGGGTGCGCGGCTTGCCGCCGATGAAGCGGGTGACCCCCGGGTCCGCCCACATCGCGACATAGGTCTCGAAATCGTCGAGCCGGTGCGGCCGCAGGATGGTCCGCGCCGTCTCGAGGATCGGCACCCCGGCTTCCCTTGCAACGCTCATCGCAGTCCTCTCCTTTGAGCGGCAGCGCTTAGCAAACCTGCACGTTCGAACAAGGGCCAGGATCGCCCGGGGCATCCTCCAGCGACGCAAGTAGATGAGCGCGGTCATTGACCGGCTGACATTTCGGCGTGTGGGATTCTCGACAGGCGATGCTAGTCTTGGGACGAAGCTGATTCAGCGATATCGCGGCGCCGTCTGAAAACGAGGAAAGATAATGGACACCACCGACCTTCTGCTGGCGATCGCCCATCATCTTCTGGTGTTCTCGCTGGCCGGCATCATTGGCGCCGAGTTCGTGCTGGTGCGCGGCGGGTTGGGGGCGACGACGCTCAAGCGCGTTGTCGGCATCGACCGCCACTACGGCATCATCGCCGCGCTGATCGTCATCATCGGCATCTGCCGGGTGTTCTTCGGCCTGAAAGGCTGGGAGTTCTACGTCTTCAACTGGGTGTTCTGGGCAAAGATGATGGCCTTCATCATCGTCGGCCTGCTGTCGATCATCCCGACCGTGCGCTTCATCTCCTGGAGCAGGCAGGCGAGCGGCAATCCATCCTTCTCGGTTCCGGCGGCGGAGCTCGCCTCGGTGAAGAACTATGTCCGCGCCGAGGGCTTCATCTTCCTGCTCATCCCGGTCTTTGCGGCGGCGATGGCGCGCGGCTACGGTTATTAGAATAGAACCGAGGAAGAGCAGGGATCGGGCAGCAACCGGCATCCGCCAACGTACCGTCGTCAGATGTCGACATCCCGCGATCCATCATCCGACCCAGATCTTTTCCATCCATCTTGCGGGTGATTTGTAGATAATCGCGGTTTGCCGTTTGAGTCCGATTGCAATCTGCTAGCCTGCACTAGTTGCTATTGCATCCACAGCCGTCGCCGAGAGGAATTTCGCGCGGTGGCTGGAGGTTCATACTCTGGGAGGAAGTCACAATGAGAAAATTTGTTGCCGCTCTGGCTGCCGCAGCGGCCGTCACGCTTTATCCGTTCGCCGCGGGCGCGCAGACCTATCCGGAACGCACCATCACCGTTGTGGTGCCGTTTGCGGCCGGCGGCCCGACCGACACGGTCACACGCCTCATCGCCGAAGCCATGTCGAAGGATCTCGGCCAGCAGGTCATCGTCGAAAATGTCGGCGGTGCCGGCGGCACACTGGGCGCGGGGCGCGTCGCGAAGGCTGACCCGGACGGTTATACGCTGCTCCTCCACCACATCGGCATGGCGACCAGCGCGACGCTGTACAGAAAGCTCGCATACGACACGCTCAGCGCCTTCGAATATGTCGGCCTCGTCACCGAGGTGCCAATGACCGTCGTCGGCCGCAAGGACCTTGAGCCGACCGATCTGAAGGGACTGGTCGAGTACGCCAAGGCCAACAAGGATACTGTCACCGTCGCCAATGCCGGGATCGGTGCGGCCTCGCATTTGTGCGGCATGCTGTTCATGAGCGCCATCGGTACGCCGCTGGTCACCGTGCCCTACAAGGGCACCGGCCCGGCCATGACCGATCTTCTTGGCGGCCAGGTCGACATGATGTGCGACCAGACGACCAACACCACCAAGCAGATCCAGGGCGGCACGATCAAGGCCTATGCCGTCACCTCGCCGGAACGCCTCGATGTGCTGCCGGACGTCCCGACGACGACGGAAGGCGGCCTTCCCGAGGTGCAGGTCAGCATCTGGCACGGCCTCTACGCACCAAAGGGTACGCCGGCCGAGATCACCGGACGCCTGTCGAAATCGCTGCAGGTCGCGCTGAAGGATCAGAACGTCGCCGCCCGCTTCGCCGAACTCGGCACCAAGCCGTCGCCCGAAGCCGACGCGACACCGGTGGCGCTGAAGGCCAAGCTAGAAAGCGAGATCGGGCGCTGGAAGCCGATCATCGAAGCCGCCGGCCAGTACGCCGACTGAGGTTTTGGACGGGGCGCGATCGGCGCCCCGTTTTTGCTTCGGCCCCGTTTTGCGTTGCAACGGCGCGCCCGGGGTGCGCACCTGAGAGGAACGTGATGAAGCCCTTCGCAATCGACACGACCAACGGCATATGCGCCGCGCTGTTCATCGCCTTCGGCGCATTTTTCGCGCTGCAGTCGCTCGGCCTCGAAATCGGCAGCGCCTTCCGCATGGGACCGGGCTATTTCCCGCTGGTCCTGGCGATTGTGCTGCTTCTGCTCGGCGTTATCATCCTCGTCCAGGCAGTGCGCTTCGAGAGCGAGGCGATCGGCCACATTGCGTGGCGCGGCATGCTGCTCATCCTCCCCGCTCCGATCTTCTTCGGCCTGACGGTGCGCGGTCTCGGCTTCATCCCGTCGATCTTCCTGACGGCGCTGATCGCATCCTTTGCCAGCGCCCGCATGAAACCGCTGACCGCGCTCGTGTTGTCGGCCGGCCTGACGCTGTTTGCCTCACTCGTCTTCAGCTACGCACTCGGCCTGCCGTTTCGACGCTTTGGCCCGTGGCTGCCATTGTGAGGAGACGACCATGGAGCTCCTCGCCAACTTGGTGCTCGGCTTTTCGACGGCGACATCGCTGACAAATCTCGGTTTCTGTCTGATCGGCGTCCTTCTCGGCACGCTGATCGGCGTCCTGCCCGGCATCGGCGCCACCGCAACCATCGCCATGCTCTTGCCGATTACGTTCCAGATAGGCGACCCGGTTTCCTCTCTCATCATGCTCGCCGGCATCTATTACGGCGCGCAATATGGCGGCTCCACCACCGCCATTCTCATCAATATGCCCGGCGAATCCTCGTCAGCCGTCACCGCAATCGACGGCTACCAGATGGCAAAGAACGGCCGCGCCGGGGCGGCACTCGCGATCGCTGCGATAGGCTCGTTCTTTGCCGGCACGGTGTCGACCTTCCTGGTCGCCATCTTTGCTCCGCCGCTGACGGCGATGGCGCTGGAATTCGGCGCGGCCGAGTATTTTTCGCTGATGGTCGTCGGCCTCGTCTCGTCCGTCGCGCTCGCCCACGGCTCGATAGTCAAGGCGCTAGCCATGGTTGTGCTCGGCCTGCTGCTCGGCATTGTCGGAACCGACATCTATACCGGCACGCCGCGCTTCACGCTCGGCATCACGCAATATGCCGACGGGCTGAATTTCGTCGCGGTAGCGGTCGGCGTCTTCGGCGTTGCCGAGATCCTGCGCAACCTCGAGAACGAGCATGAGCGCTCCGTGCTGATCCGAAGAGTCTCCGGCCTCATGCCCACCAGCGAGGATTTTCGGCGCATGGCCGCGCCTATCATGCGCGGAACGATCATTGGTTCGGCGCTCGGCATCCTGCCGGGAGGCGGCGCGATCCTTGCAGCCTTTGCCTCCTACACGGTCGAAAAGCGCGTATCGAAAAACCCGGGGGAGTTCGGCAAGGGCGCCATCGAAGGGGTCGCCGGGCCGGAATCGGCCAACAATGCCGGCGCGCAGACCTCCTTCATCCCCATGCTGACGCTTGGCATTCCGGCCAATCCGGTAATGGCGCTGATGATCGGCGCGATGATCATCCAGGGCATCGTGCCCGGCCCCAATGTCGCGACCGAACAGCCGGAGCTGTTTTGGGGCATCATCGCCTCAATGTGGATCGGCAACCTGATGCTGATCATCCTCAACCTGCCGCTGATAGGGCTTTGGGTGAAGCTCCTTACGATCCCCTATTACGTGCTGTTTCCGATCATCATGGCGTTCTGCTCGATCGGCGTCTACAGCGTCAACACCAATGTTTACGACCTCTACGCCGTCGCCTTCTTTGGATTGCTCGGCTACCTCCTGACCAAGCTGCGCTGCGAACCCGCGCCACTGCTGCTCGGCTTCGTGCTCGGCCCGTTGCTTGAGGAAAACTTGCGTCGCGCCATGATTCTGTCGCGCGGCGACCCGAGCACCTTCGTGACGAGACCGATCAGCGCCAGCCTGCTCTTCATCGCGCTCGCCGTGCTCGTCATCGTCTTCCTGCCCGCGGTCAAGAAGAAGCGTGAAGAGGTGTTTGTGGAGGAAAATTAAGTCATTGAATTTGCGTTGCGATTTTTGAATTCGGCGTTTTGGCCGCAGGCGCCGTCGGCTGGCGCTATCCGCTACACTCTGCCTAGCTGACACCAATCGCTCGGTCCTCAGTTTCGTCGAGCGGCGCGAGCTCGATCAGCGGCGCCGGCAGGTCGGTGGTCTTTTCCTTGGACTTGCAGATATCGGCGATGACACAGACCGGGCAGTCGGGCTTGCGCGCCTTGCAGACATAGCGGCCATGCAGGATCAGCCAGTGATGGCCGTGCCGCATGTATTCGGCGGGGATGACTTTTAAGAGCCCCTGCTCAACCTGTTCGGGCGTTTTGCCGGGCGCCAATCCAATACGATTGCCGATGCGAAAGATATGCGTGTCCACCGCCATCGTGTGCTGGCCGAAGGCGACGTTGAGCACGACATTGGCGGTCTTGCGTCCCACGCCCGGAAGCTTGACCAGCTCGTCCCGATCTTCGGGCACGTTGCCGGCATAGTCGTCGATCAGTGCCTTCGAGAGCGCGACCACGTTCTTGGCCTTGTTGCGCCACAGGCCTATGGTGCGGATGTAGTCGCCGACCTTGGCCTCACCGAGCGCCAGCATCTTCTGCGGTGTATCGGCGACCGAAAACAGCGGCTTCGTTGCCTTGTTGACGCCGGCATCGGTCGCCTGCGCCGACAGCACCACCGCGATCAGCAGCGTGAAGGGATTGACATAGTCGAGCTCGCCCTTCGGCTCGGGCCGCTGCACGGAAAAACGCCGGAAGATCTCATGCACCTCGGCGGGCGTGTAGAGCGAGCGCAGCCCGCCCTTCCGGGACGGCGTCTTTGCTTTCGCACTGCCGCCTGAGGCGGAGGCTGACGGCTTTTTGACGAGGAAGGAGTTTTTGGACTTGGGCGGCGCCATTCCCTTCCTATAATATTTCCCTATGAGCGACACAAACGCCTCGTTCGAAGCCGACAAGCCATTCTTCCAGGCCCTGCTGACGCCGCATCGCTCCCTCGGTCGGACCGGCTTTCTGATATTGATGGGCGCGCTGATGTTCGGCTGGGCGATCACCGGCGCGATCTTCCTGGCACATGGCGCATGGCCGGTCTTCGGCTTCTTGGGGCTGGACGTGGTCGCCGTCTACATCGCCTTTCGCGTCAATTACCGGGCGGCCCGCGCCCGTGAGGAAATATCGGTCTCGCGCACCAGGCTTGACATCCGCAAAACGGCGCCGTCGGGCCGCTTCGAGGATCATCGCTTCAACCCGTTCTGGGCCCGCTTTTCGATCGCCCGCCATGCCGAGATCGGCATCACCAACATGGCCGTCGAGGCGCAAGGCGAAAGCGTTTCGATCGGGTCTTTCCTGGATCCCGGTTCCCGCGAAAGCTTTGCTGCTGCCTTTTCGCGCGCACTGGCGACCGCCAGGGCGCGTTGAACTGGCACGGCGCTCCGGCGCCTCGCCGTAGAGCGTCATCAGCAAGGTCTGCCTTACCCCGGTCAAATCTATCTTTTCGCCGGCCGTCATCGCCCTTCGGCTCGAAGCCTGCTCGATCTGGGTAGGGGCCGGAGGAAGGCAAGTTTCGGGTGGTGGCAATGCGCGGGAAGACCGATATTCGCGGCCGAGCAGATAGCCATGGGAGATATTGCCATGAACGCCCAGATGACCATGAATACCCGGATGGAACCGTCAGCGATCCTGCAGAACGACATCACGCCCGTGGGCAGCGACTACGAAATCGTGCGCCGCGCCATCGAGAAGATCAGCCTCGACTATCGCGACCAGCCCTCGCTGGAGGTTCTGGCCGAGGCGGTCGGCGAGACGCCGACGGGCCTGCAGAAACTGTTCACGCGCTGGGCCGGCCTGTCGCCCAAGGCCTTTCTGCAGGCGGTGACGCTCGACCATGCGCGCAGGCTGCTTGATTCCGGCATGCCGCTGCTCGAAACCTCGTTCGAGCTCGGCATGTCGGGCCCCGGCCGGCTGCACGACCTCTTCGTCACGCACGAAGCGATGTCACCCGGCGACTACAAGACCCGTGGCGCCGGCCTGACCATCCGCTACGGCTATCATATCTCGCCCTTCGGCATTGCGTTGATCATGGTCACCGATCGCGGGCTGGCCGGCCTGGCCTTCTGCGACGCCGGCGGCGAGCGGGCCGCCTTCGCCGATATGTCCGGCCGCTGGCCGAACGCAGCTTACGTCGAGGACATGTCGGCCACCCAGCCCTATGCCGCGCGCGTCTTCGATCCGACAAAATGGCGTGCGGACCAGCCGCTGCGCGTGGTGATGATCGGCACCGATTTCCAGCTGCGCGTCTGGGAGGCGCTGCTGCGAATTCCGATGGGCAGGGCCTGCACCTATTCCTCGATTGCGGCAAGCATCGGCGCGCCGAGCGCCAGCCGGGCCGTCGGTGCGGCGGTGGGCGCCAATCCGATGTCCTTCGTGGTTCCTTGCCATCGTGCGCTCGGCAAGTCCGGCGCCCTCACCGGCTACCACTGGGGACTGACGCGCAAGCGCGCCATCCTCGGCTGGGAGGCGGGACAAATGGCGTCCTGAAACTTCGTTTTTTCCGCGCGCCATTGCGAAAACCGTGGATCTGAATATAGGTAAGTATAATCGAAAACAATACATCCGAAATATCGGGAAATGCAACCGGAGACAACCTCAGGTTTCGCCGGTTGTATTTTGAATTGTTTGCAGTCGTTATCTTGTTTAACACTAAATTAACCACGATAAACGGATGATACCTCTGTATTGAGCCGCATTTGCTAAGGGCACAGATATGCGGAAAGTTCGTCGGGCATCGCAGGTTCTGACGCTTGCAGACGGGCTTCACCTTGCCCGGCGTCACCCTGCCCCAGGGCCGAGGACGAGGTTCAGCTTCCGACGGCACGACCTGCCGCTCGGCCGTTTCCGGCAGCGGCGCCTATCTGGACGTCGGCGTCATCCGCGTCAACAGCAACCACCAGTCGAACAGCAACCTCGCCACTTACGGCGGCGTAGTGGTCCCGATCGGGCGGACGCCGAAGCGCGTCGATTGCGGCCGCCTCTACGAACTCGAGGTCGAGCGCCTGCAGCTTGAATTGAAGCTGCTCAAGATGGGTCTCGGCGCCGACGGCCAGACGGGAAGCGTGGCTGTTCCCGATCCCGCGACCGCCTCCGCCGCCGCATCGACTGGATGGGCTAACGAAGGCTGGAGCATCAGAGGCACAAACCGGCAATGACAAGAAAAAGAAAAAGAAATAGCCACGCGCTGATCGCCGCGGTGGCTGCGCTTGCAAGCTTCTCGCTCCCGGCTTCGGCGGCTATCATCGGCACTTGCACCATCATGATCGGCGCCCGGGAACGATGAAATCGAACCCCGCCATCAATATCTTCGGCTCCAGGCAGGCGGGCGGGTCGAGCGCCGGCGCCACCATCACCGCGAATGCGACGCTATGCACGATCCTCAACCTGCTCGACTGCTATTCCGTCTCGGCACCGGCGCCGACTGCCTTCACGTCCGCGCCGAGCGGCGGCGACACCGACGTCACCTTCGCCACCGTCTTCCGCCTCGATGGCTCAGGCTCGGACATCCCGGGCAGTTCGCCGCAGCGGGTGACCAACGGCACTCACACCATCCAGGTCGATCTCACGGCCACGAAATCGCCGGGCATCTTCCCAGCCGGCAACTACCAGGGCACGGTGACGGTGCGCTGCGAATGATGCTGTGGGCCGGTGCGGCGCACAACCGGCTTGATCTGGCAATAGACGGTCTTTGCGGCTAGCCTCCCGCGCAAGCAACTGCGTAAATGCAAGGACTTGCGGCATCGGCCTTCGATCGAAGGCTCGCCCGCTCATGCAGGAGGCCTTTCTTGATCATCATCGTCGGCTCGATCAACCTCGACCTGATCGCCAATGTCGACCGTTTGCCTGAACCCGGCGAGACGGTCCGCGGCTCCGGCTTTGCCACCGCTCCCGGCGGCAAAGGCGCCAACCAGGCGCTGGCCGCGGCCCGCGCAGGCGCTGAGGTGCGCATGGTCGGCGCCGTCGGCAAGGACAGCTTTGCCGCCGAAGCGCTGGCGCTGCTGAAGGCCAGCGGTGTCGATCTTTCCGGCGTCGGCGAGAGCTTCGCCTCCACCGGCACAGCGCTCATCCTGGTCGGTGCCGACGGCGAGAATGTGATCGCCGTCGTGCCGGGCGCTAACGATTCTGTACTGCCCGGCGACATCGCCAAGGCGTATCTGAAGAAGGGCGATGTCGTGCTTTTGCAGCACGAGATCCCGCTGCCCACGGTCGAAGCGGCGCTTGATGCAACCCGCGCGGCGGGTGCCGTCAGCGTGCTCAACACCGCGCCTTTCCGCCCCGAGGCGGCCGGCTTTCTCGGCAAGGCCGACTACGCCGTCGCCAACGAGACCGAGTTCGACCTCTATGGCGAGGCGCTGGTGCTCACCGGCCGCGACCGGGAGGCGCGGATGCGCGACTATGCCGAAAAGACAGGCCGCGCCATCGTCGTGACGCTCGGCGGCGACGGCGTGCTGGCTGCCACTCCCGACCATTTCATCACCGTCCCGGCACTGAAGATAACTCCGGTCGACACGGTCGGCGCGGGCGACACCTTTTGCGGCTATTTGGGCGCCGGCCTGTCGTCCGGCCTCTCGCTCGAACAGGCGCTCACGCGCGCCGCGGCGGCAGGCTCGCTCGCATGCTTGAAGCCGGGTGCGCAGCCGGCGATTCCGCTGGCGAAGGATGTCGACGCGGCCTTGGCCGCGCGGTGACGGCGATGCGCCCGTCGACGAAACACGCCGTGCCGCCGGCAAGCGACATCTGTCGCTTGTCCGCCGTAGAACTTACCGACACGATCAGGCAGCGCCGTCTGTCGGCGCGCGAGGTCGTCAGCGCCTTTCTCGACCGCATCGATGCTGTGAACCCGCTGGTCAACGCCATCGTGTCGCTGCGCGAGCGCGCCGATATCCTGGCGGAAGCCGACGGGGCGGACGCCCATGTGGCACGGGGCGCCGCGGCCGGATCGCTGTTCGGCCTGCCGATCGCCATCAAGGACCTGGCCCTGACCAAGGGCTTAAGAACAACCTTCGGCTCGCCGATCTTCGCCGATTTCGTCCCGCAAGAGGACGATTTCTTCGTCGAGCGCCTGCGCAAGGCCGGCGCCATCATCATCGGCAAGACCAATGTTCCGGAATTCGGGCTGGGCTCCAACACCTACAATCCGGTCTTCGGTCCGACGCTCAATGCCTTCGATCCGACGCTCACCGCCGGCGGCTCGAGCGGCGGCGCTGCGGTGGCGCTGGCGCTCGACATGGTGCCGGTCGCCGACGGCAGCGATTTCGGCGGCTCGCTGCGCAATCCGGCGGCCTACAACAACGTCTATGGCTTCCGCCCCTCGCAAGGGCTGGTGCCGGCCGGCCCCGACATCGATGTCTTCCACGCCCAGATGGGCGTCGAAGGGCCGATGGGCCGGAATGTGCGCGACATCGCGCTGCTGCTCGATGAGCAGGCCGGCTATCATCCGCGGGCGCCATTGTCGCATGACAAGCAGGGCTCGTTTCTCGAAGGCCTGCGGGAGAAAGCCACCGGCGGCCGCATCGCCTGGCTCGGCGATTTCGGCGGCCATCTGCCGATGGAGCCAGGCATTCTCGACCTGTGCGAGACTGCCCTCGCCCGCTTCGCGGACGCCGCGTTCCACAGCGAAACGCTGGTGCCGGATGCCGACTTCGAAGCGCTCTGGCAGGCCTTTGTGACGTTGCGCCAGGCGAGCAGCGGCTGCGGACTGAAGGCGCATTATGACGATCCGGAAAAGCGCAGGCTGCTGAAGCCGGAGGCCGTTTGGGAAGTTGAGCAGGCGATGCGCCTTACCGCGCCCCAGATCCATGCCGCCTCGGTCCGGCGCACCTCATGGCACCGCACGCTGCTGTCGCTGTTCGAGCGCTTCGACCTTATCGTGCTGCCGACCGCCCAGGTCTTCCCCTTCGAGGTCTCGACGCATTGGCCGCGCGAGATCGCCGGGCGGCCGATGGACAGCTATCACCGCTGGATGCAGGTCTCCGCCTTTGCCACGCTCGGCGGTTGTCCGGCGCTCAATGTGCCGGTCGGCTTCGACGGCAAGGGCCGGCCGCT
>NZ_RZSV01000090.1:0-21549 GCF_004023205.1 Mesorhizobium sp. M1A.F.Ca.IN.020.03.2.1
TGTTCATGGCGATCCTCGATATCCAGATCGTCTCGGCATCGCTGGCCGAGATCCAGGCCGGCCTCAGCGCCAGCTCCGACGAGATCCCGTGGGTTCAGACCGCCTATCTGATCGCGGAAGTGGTGATGATCCCGCTGTCGGGCTTCCTCAGCCGCATGCTGTCGACCCGCGTGCTGTTCACGACCGCGGCCGCCGGCTTCACAGCAGCAAGCGCGCTGGCCGCGACCGCCACCAACATCGACCAGATGATCGTCTACCGCGCCATCCAGGGCTTTATCGGCGGCGGCATGATTCCGAGTGTGTTCGCTGCCGCCTTCACCATCTTCCCGCCGTCGCGCCGCGCCGTCGTCTCGCCGATGATCGGCCTCGTGGCGACGCTGGCGCCGACCATCGGCCCGACGGTCGGCGGCTATATCAGCCATGCCATGTCCTGGCACTGGCTGTTCCTGATCAATGTCGTGCCGGGCATACTGGTGGCGACGGCTGCCTGGTCGCTGATCGATTTCGACAAGCCGAACCTCAAGCTGTTCTCCAAGTTCGACTGGTGGGGCCTGATCGGCATGGCCGCCTTCCTTGGCTGCATGGAATACGTGCTGGAGGAAGGCCCGAACCATGACTGGCTGCAGGAGCCGGCCGTCTTTGCCTGCGCCATCATCATGACCATAGGCGGTCTCATCTTCTTCTGGCGCGTGTTCACCGCCGAGGAGCCGATCGTCGATCTGCGGGCCTTCAACAATGTCAATTTCGCCTTCGGCTCGCTGTTCTCCTTCGTGGTCGGCATCGGCCTTTACGGGTTGACCTACCTCTATCCGGTGTTCCTCGGCCGCATCCGCGGTTACGATTCGATGATGATCGGCGAGGCGCTGTTCGTCAGCGGCCTGGCGATGTTCTTCACCGCGCCCGTTGCCGGCATCCTGTCGAACAAGATCGATCTCAGGCTGATGATGATGGTCGGCTTCATCGGCTTCGCCACCGGCACATGGTGGATGACGCATCTCACCGCCGACTGGGATTTTTATGAGCTCTTGATCCCGCAGATCCTGCGCGGCTGCTCGATGATGCTGTGCATGGTGCCGATCAACAACATCGCGCTCGGCACGCTGCCGCCGGAGCGGCTGAAGAATGCGTCGGGCCTGTTCAACCTGACCCGCAATCTCGGCGGTGCCGTCGGCCTGGCAGTCATCAACACGGTGCTGATCGACCGCAATGCCTTTCACTATGCAAGGCTTTCCGAGCATGTGCAGTGGGGCAGCGAGGCCGCGCAGACCAAGCTGCAGAACATGACGTTGACCTTCCAGCAAAACGCCGGCCTCGACGCCACGACCGCCGCCATTTCAAAGCTGTCCGGCATGGTGCAGCAGCAGGCGGCGCTGTTGTCCTTCATGGACGTGTTCATGATGCTGACCGTGCTGTTCGCCTCGCTCGGATTTTTCGTGCTGTTCATCAACAAGCCGACACAGCAAGGCGGCGGTGGCGGCGGAGGCCATTGAGGAGCCGGAACCCCCGCCTGGCGTCCTCAACGCGTGACCCCGGAAATCGTCGCCGATTTCCGGGGTCATTTCTTTGGACAGATCGCAGTCCGCTCAGGCCGCGGCGGGCTTGAAGGTCAGCGCCACGCCGTTGATGCAGTGGCGCAGGCCGGTGGGCGGCGGGCCGTCGTCGAAGACATGGCCAAGATGACCGCCGCAACGGCGGCAATGCACCTCGGTGCGCGTCATGCCGAGCGAACGGTCTTCGGTCTTGCCGATGGCATTGGGGATCTCCTGCCAGAAGCTCGGCCATCCCGTGCCGGAATCGAACTTCGTTTCCGACGGATAGACCGGCAGGTCGCATCCGGCGCAGGCGAAGATGCCCTTGCGGTGTTCGTTGAGCAGCGGGCTGGTGCCCGGATATTCGGTGCCCTCCCTGCGCAGCACGTCGAAGGCGGCATCCGAAAGGATGGCGCGCCATTCGGCGTCGGTCTTGGTGATCTCGAAGGTCTCGGCGGCCAGAGCCGGCTTCGCGCCGCCCATGTGCAACGCCGCTCCGGCTCCGATTGTGAGGGCAGTGGCGGCGGCACCGCTCCAGAGAAAGTCGCGACGGTTCATGGCCTTTCCTCCTGACGTGATCTTACAAACTAGGACGCCACCGGAAAAGCAAAAGCCGGTGACGGTTCGCGCGCCACCCCGCGTCGACCCATGCCCTGGCGATGCGGAGCGGCGCTTGACGGCAGCACGGATCGTGGGAGGGAGACCGTGCGGCCGGCGCGGACATACGCCACTTCGCCGGCCGCACGCGCTTTGTTACATCTTCGGCAGAAGAACCTTGTCGATGACGTGGATGACGCCGTTCGACTGGCGCACGTCGGCGATTGTGACATGAGCGACGTTGCCGTTCTCGTCGGTCGCCGTGACCTTGCCCTTTTCGGACTTCAGCGTCAGGGCGCAGCCGCCGACGGTCTTGACCTCATGCGCACCGCCATCGGCCTTGGCCATCTTGGCGACGTCGGCGGCCAGCGCCTTGGCGGCAATGACATGGCAGGTAAGGATCTTGGTCAGCTTGTCCTTGTTCTCGGGCTTGAGCAGCGTCTCGACGGTGCCGGCCGGAAGTGCAGCGAAGGCCTCGTTGGTCGGGGCAAAGACGGTGAAAGGACCGCGGGTCTGCAGCGTGTCGACCAAGCCGGCGGCCTTGACGGCGGCGACCAGCGTGGTGTGGTCCTTCGAATTGACGGCATTCTCGATGATGTTCTTCTTGGCATACATCGGCGCGCCGCCGACCATCGGATTGGCGGCATAGGCAACGGCGCCAAGCGCCGAAAGGCCGATTGTAGAGGCAAGCAGAAGGGTGGCGAGTTTACGCATTGTATCAGTCTCCTCGGGTTGTTTTCCCCATCCTTGGGGACGCGAGGAGATACGAGGCGTCAAAAACTTAGTTTCGCGAACTTCGAAGATTTTTTATTCGTCGGCCCGGATGGAAACGTACCGCGTCTAGGCGCACGAAAGCGCTGCTGCCGACACATGTCGGGTGGATAGACTTCGGATAGTCTCCAATTCTTTTCCGAAATGTCGTCAGATGCCCTTCAGATCGCCGGCGGCGACGACGGGGCCGGTCGGCTGGCCGGTCGGCGAACCGCCGGCCGGCTCGAGACTGACGGCGAGCACGGCGCCTTGCGCCAGCTTCTCCTGCACGGCCGGCGTGACGGCCATGCGCGCGGTCTGGCCGGCCGGGATGACGCCCATCGAGACCGGCGCAGTCTTGCCCTCGATCATCCACAGCTCGAAATCCTTGCCGGCGCCGCGTTCGCCGGAAACATGCGAGAGGCCGACCTCCTGGCGCGCAGCGTCATAGACAGCGAGGTATTTGACGTTGCTGTTGTCGGCGGCGAGCGAGGCGACCAGCCTGGTTTCGGGCTGCGGCAACGGCGGATTGACGAGAGGCAGGGCGACAAAGACGGCCAAAGCGGCAAGCGCGGCCGCGGCAAGCCCGCGCCAGAAGGCGAGGCTCCCCAGCAGGCCGGTGCTGGGCGCGGCGGGGGTGGCCACTGATGAGGCAAACAGCCGCCGGTCGATCGCCGCCTTGACCGAAGCCGGCGCCTCGACCGCAGCGTAGGCGCCTGCCATCGGCGCGAAATGGGCTTCCCAGGCATCGACCAGGCGGGCAAAACCCGCCTCGGTATCGATGCGGCGGGAGGCGATCTGGCGTTCGTCGGCTGCCAGAACGCCGAGAACGTATTCGGCGGCGAGCAGGTCGTCGCCTCCGCGTTCCGGTCCGTTGTCTTCCGCCAGCGTCATCTTTCCAGGCATTCTCTCAGTTTGAGCAAGCTTCGCCGCAGCCAAGTCCGCATCGTGTTCAGCGGGACCTTGTGGCGCTCCGCCAGCTCGGCATAGCTTTCGCCGTTGAGACAGGCGCCCCGGACCGCCGCCGCCCGGTCTTTCTCCAATTCGTCGAGGCAATGGTAGATGCGGTCGGTCTCGCCGCCCGCGACAGCCATGGCCTCAGGCCCCGGCGCCGGATCGGCGACCTCGAGCGCTGCATCGATATTGGCGGAAGGACCGCGCCGGGCCCTGATGCGGTCGATCGCATGGTTGCGCGCAATGGCCACCAGCCAGGAAATCGGGCTGAGATCGGAAACCGCGAAACGATCGGCCTTGGTCCAGATCTTGACGAAGACCTCCTGCAGTGCTTCTTCCGCCTCACTCTTGTCCCTCAATACACGAAGGCAGACGCCGAAAAGTTTCCCGCTGGTCTGCTTGTAGAGCAGATCGAACGCAGCCCGGTCCTTCATCGAAGTCCGGACGATCAGTTTGCTGATGTCCTGAGGCCCCATGCAGGCAAATTAGAAGATTGCGATCTATTTGCAACGGCGCGGGCGGTGTTGTCCACCCAAGGCTGTCGCGGCGCCAGTACGTGAAGTCATCTTCCGCAATTCGAGATGAACAACGCAAATCCGGATTTCGATTTGCGGCTTCATGCGATAGCCTTCGCCAAAACAGGGGAGCGGCGATGTCGATCGAACGCGTGCTTTGGGAACAGGATGCGACCGGACTTGCCGAGCTCGTCCACAAGGGGGAAATCTCGCCGCAGGAGCTGGTCGACGCCGCGATCGCCCGCGCCGAGGCGACAAGACCCGACATCAACGCCATAGCGACGTCGCTCTATGACGCCGCCAGGGCGCGGGCGAAGGCGATCGACCGCAAGCAGCCGCTCGCCGGCGTGCCCTTCGCGCTGAAGGATCTCGGCATCGGCATCAAGGGCGTGCCGATCCATGGCGGCAGCCGCATCCCGGCCTTCACGGCCGATTTCAACTCGGTGATGGTCGAGCGCTATCTGGCCGCGGGCCTGATCCCGATCGCTACCAGCACCTCGCCTGAGCATGGGCTGCGGCTGATGACCGAATCGGCCCGCTTCGGCATCACCCGCAACCCCTGGAACACCGGCCACACCACCGGCGGCTCGTCCGGCGGATCGGCGGCGCTCGTCGCGGCCGGCGTGGTGCCGGCGGCGCACGCTTCCGACGGCGGCGGCTCGATCCGGGTGCCTTCGGCCTGCAGCGGCTTGGTCGGGCTCAAGACCTCGCGCGGCCGGGTGCCGCTGACGCCGCTCACCAGCGAGAGCTGGTACGGCATGGTCGTCGACCATGCGGTCAGCCGCTCGGTGCGCGATACAGCCCTCCTGCTCGACCTGACGCACGGCGCCGATCCGCTGTCGCCTTATGCGGCGCGGGAGCCCAAGGGCGCCTTCACCGCCGCAGCGGCGCGCGATCCAGGCCGGCTCAGCCTCGCCGTCTACCGCAAATCGCCGCTCGGCCTGCCGATCTCGGCTGAGACGATGGAAGCGCTGGACACCGCGGTGGCGCTGGCGCGCGAGGGCGGGCACACGGTGGAAGAGATCGACCTGCCCTATATCGGCCGCGACTTCATCGCCGATTTCTGCAAGAGCGTCGCGTCGGCCGTCGCAGGCATGATGCGTGCCGAGGCGAAGCGCGTCGGCCGCCCGGTGTCCGGCGAGGTCGAACGTGCGACGCGCGTGCTTGGTCGCCTCGGCGAAATGCTGTCCGCCGGCGAGGTCTATGACGCCGTGCAGCGGCTCAACGCCACCGCGCGGCAGATGATCGAAGACACGGCGCGCTTCGATGCCGTGCTGATGCCGATCATTGCGCACCCGCCGCTCGCCTGCGGCGCGATGGACCCGAAAGGCGCCGACGAGCTCGTCGAGAACGTCCTCGACAAATTGCATCTTACCGGGCTGCTCAGGATCAAATCGTTTTTCGGCCAGCTGATGGACAAGAGCCTGTGGTTCACTCCCTGGCCGGCGATCCACAATGTCAGCGGCCAGCCCTCGATCGCGCTGCCGGTGCATGTCACCGCAGGTGGCCTGCCGCTCGGCATCCAGGCCGCGGGACGGCCAGGCGACGAGGAGACGCTTTTGTCGCTCGCAGCGCAAATGGAGAAGATTTCAGGATGGCTGAAACGCCGCGCACCGCTCAAGGTGCCCGGCTAGGTCTGTCGATACTCAGGTGATGCCGGCCTGCGAATGGCGGTCTTCTGCGCTTCCGTACTCACGTACCAGAAATACGCTCCGTTCCGGTTCTCGAAATCCGCCATTCTCGGCCGACCTGACCTGAATCTCGACAGACCTTGAAACCCGCCGATTTCGTCATTGTGAGCGCAAAGCCGTTTGCGACCTGCGGCAATTCCCGCTAAGACGCCCGCCATCCTTGCCACCTAGGGAAAAGCACCGATGACGGACATCGCCGCCAACGCCGAAATGCAGGCCGCGCTGCTCTCGCGCGCGCTTCCTTATATGCAGCGCTACGAGAACAAGACGGTGGTGGTTAAGTATGGCGGCCATGCCATGGGCGACAACGAGCTCGGCAAGGCCTTTGCGCGCGACATCGCGCTGCTCAAACAGTCCGGCGTCAACCCGATTGTCGTCCACGGCGGCGGGCCGCAGATCGGCGCCATGCTCAACAAGATGGGCATCGAATCCAAGTTCGAGGGCGGGTTGCGCGTCACCGACCAGAAGACGGTCGAGATCGTCGAGATGGTGCTGGCCGGCTCGATCAACAAGGAAATCGTGGCGCTGATCAACGCCGAAGGCGAATGGGCGATCGGTCTCTGCGGCAAGGACGGCAACATGGTCTTCGCCGAAAAGGCGCGCAAGACCATGATCGACCCGGATTCGAACATCGAGCGGGTGCTGGATCTCGGTTTCGTCGGCGAGCCGGTCGAGGTCGACCGCACGCTGCTCGACCTGCTGGCCCGTTCCGAGATGATCCCGGTGCTGGCGCCGGTGGCGCCCGGCCGCGACGGCCATACCTACAACATCAACGCCGATACTTTTGCCGGCGCCATCGCCGGCGCCTGCCGCGCCTCGCGCCTGCTGTTCCTGACCGACGTGCCCGGCGTGCTCGACAAGAACAAGAAGCTGATCGACGAGCTGACGGTCGGCGAGGCCAAGGCGCTGATCAAGGACGGCACGATATCGGGCGGCATGATCCCGAAGGTCGAGACCTGCATCGAGGCGATCGAGCGCGGCGTCGAGGGCGTGGTCATCCTCAACGGCAAAACGCCGCATTCGGTGCTGCTCGAGCTGTTCACCGAGCACGGGGCCGGCACGCTGATCGTTATTTAGCCGGCTAGCCTTCTGCTTTCCGCGACCCGCTTATCTTCCGCGACGGGCAGGGTCGGCTTTCGCGCCGAGTGCTGAAAGACCATCGATTCCTCATCGGCGTCCTGCGGCGCGCCCCAGAATTCGGCAAGCGTCGGGCCCGCGGCCACGCGGCGGTCCCGCACCAGAAAACCCCAGACCTCGCGGAACCAGACGCGGCGGCCCATATTGGTGTACCAACGCATCGAATGCCGCTGCTCTGGGTCCGGATGGAAAAGGACGCGCGCCAGCGCTTTCGGCCGTGACTGCACGGCAAGCTCGATCAGTTTGACGGCGAAGAACAGCATCCACGGCTTCAGCCGGGTCATATGCAGCACCTGGTGCTTGTAGTCCCAGAGCCGGACGTCCTTCTGGATCACCCTGCGATCCTTGGCGATGCGGAAGAACGGCGTCCAGCGATGCGGCGTCACATAGAGCGCCTGGATCTGGTCGGGATCATAGGCGATGAGCTGGCGAAAGCCGCGCCAGAGATCGCGAAAACCCTCATCCTCGAAGCCAACGACCCAGGTCGCCATGGACAATATGCCGTGCCGGCGAAGCAGCCGGATCGCCTCGCGGTCGGACTTGGTGCTGCCGCCCTTGCGGATCAGCGACAGTGTGGCCTCGTCGGTGTTCTCCATGCCGAGCAGCCAGCGGATGACGCCGGCCTTGCGATAAAGGTGCAGGATATCGGCATCGCGCACGATATCGTCGGCGCGCGTCGAGCCGACGATCAGCACCGGCACGTTCTCGGCGATCATCGCATCGAGAAAGGCGCGCCAAGCCTTCTTCGAGGAGGTGGGGTTCTCGTCGGCCAGATTGACCAGTTCGACGCCATACTCGCGGTGCAGCCAGGCGATCTCCCTGGCGAAGCTGACCGGGTCGCGATGTCGCCAGCGGGTCCAGAAGCCGCGCTGGCCGCAATAGTTGCACAGATGCGGACAGCCGCGCGAGAACTGCATGACCACGGCGCGCTTGCCGCCCCAATAGCTGTAGCGGCCATGGTCGATCAGCTCCCAGCCGACGCGGCAGGCGTCGAGATCGGCAATTGTCATCGCAGGCGGCGTCGCGAAGGGTCGGCCGCAATCGTCGCGATAGGCGATGCCGGCGACACCCGACACCGGCCGGCGCCTTTCCAGCGCCTCGACCAGCGCCAGCGCGGTCGCCTCACCCTCGCCGCGCACGATGAAGTCGAAGACGTCCGTTGCGGCGAGCACGTCGCGCCAGTGATAGGTCGGGAAGACGCCGCCATAGAGGATGACGACCCCTAGCGCGCGGGCCTTGATCATTTCCGCGATCCGCAGCGCGGTCGGATGCGCCGAAGTCGAGCCGGAATGGCCGATCAGGACGAAATCCGGATTATCGCTCAGGGCCTCATCGACGAGCGTGGAAAGCGGCATCGGCCCGAACTCCGCGTCGACCAGGCGCACTCGATGGCCGGCATCGAGCAGCGGACCGCCGATCGCCAGCAGACCCAAAGGCGGCAGGTGATCGTCGGGCACGCGGCTGCCGATGGCCGTATGCGGCGGGTTGACCAGCACGATGTTCATGGCGGACCTCCGTTGCGTCGGTCCGCCGGTCGTATTTGGCGATGTCGAAGCCGCCTGGGCGCGGTTCAGCAGTTTCGATGCAGCTTTCCCACAGATTTGATGGGCACACCCGAAACGTCGCGCAGAGCGGGAGACGGCGTCAGCCCAGTGCATAACAAAAGGTTAAGGACGTGCGCGTTGCGCAGCTCGATCGAGCTCTGGTTTTCGGCGCTTCAAACCTTCGGCAAGGAGAGTATTAGCAGCAACTAATGCAGTTGACCCTAAACTTTTATTAAAACTCTAAGCATTTATAATTGTCGGTGGGGGACCACAAGGAAATGCCCATATGGCGCTGAATCCCGATCTGAAAATCGATGAGGCGAGCCTCATCACATCGACGTTGATCAAGAAGCACAAGGCGGCGTCCGCGGAGGCGGTCGACGCCGCCGAGCTCAAGGCGCGGGCGGCCCAGCTCGCCCTGGTGCTGGACCTCGCTCATCAGGCTTTCGCGCGCCAGGAGCCCGCAGGGCAAATCGTCGAGCGCCTGGCCGGTCGACTGCATGAACTGCGCCGGGAGGTCGCTCCGGCTCTTTGGCAGGAACTGATCCCGCTCGCTCAGCAGCACCGCGTGGCGGCCTACCTGAAGCAGGATCCGTTCACGCGCTGGTCCTTCGAAAAGCCGCGCGGCTATTCGGGCGACGCGACGCTGCTGGACATCTACTACAAGCACCCGAGCGCCGCCGAGATCGTGGCCTCGTCGAGCGAACTCGGCCGCGAGATCTTTGCCTATACGAGCGAAGCGGCAAGCTCGGTGGCGGGGCGCGAGCGCCGCGAGATACTGGCCAAAACGGTCGACGAAACGGCTGCCCGGGTAGAAAACGCCGAGGTGCTGGCAATCGCCTGCGGCCATTTGCGGGAAGCCGAACTCTCAAAGGCGCTCGCCGAGAGAAAGTTAAAGCGCTGGATCGGTCTCGACCAGGATCCGGTGAGCGTCGGCACGGTCAATCGCGACCTCACCGGTACGGCAGTGGAAGCCGTGGACGGATCCGTGCGCGGTCTTTTGCGGCGCGCCTACCCGCTTGGCACATTCGATCTCGTCTATGCTTCCGGGCTGTATGACTACCTGCCGCTTCCGGTCGGCGCACGGCTGCTGCAGCGCGCGATGGAACTGGTCAAGCCGGACGGCGAATTCCTCTTCGCCAATTTCAGCGACGAGATCACGACCGACGGGTACATGGAAACGTTCATGGATTGGCCGCTCATCCTGCGATCGGCCGGCGACATGTGGGACATCATCAATGCCGCGGTGGATAAGAACCGCGTCGAAGCTGAGGTCTATTACGGATCGAATAGGAACATCGTCTACGGCAAGATCCGCAAACGCGTGGATTTCGCGGCGCCCGCCATGGAGCGGTAGCGGAGCCGCTTCACATCCGGATTTTCAAGTCGGGCCGTGCAGCGGCCCGGCTTTCTGATGCATCGCGCGGCGTGCTCGTTTCGCCGAGATGGCGCCGCCCTACATTCCTGCCGCACTGCTTTGAGTTAAGCGACGAGGTCCTGCCTGGCCTGCATGATCTCTTCGATCGGGACGGGACGTCCGGTCAGGAAGCCCTGGATCGACTGGATGCCCATGTGCTGCAGCAAATTCTGCTGCTCTTTCGTCTCGACACCCTCGACAAGGACCGTGTGGCCCAGATTGCGCAGCAGTCTGACCATGTCCTGCAACAGGCTCAGGCCTCGAACCGTCTGGCAATCGTGCAAGAAACTCCGATCGATCTTGACGACGTCGAACTTGAAACGACGGAGCCAGGCCAGACCTGCAAATCCGGTTCCGAAATCATCGAGCCAGATCTGAACGCCCAGGTTTCGAAGCTGCTCGATACTTCTGGCGGCCTGCGCCTCCAGGGATATATCGCTGCCTTCGGTGACCTCGAGCGCCAGCCTCTGAGGCGCCATGCCGTGGCGGCCAAGGATCTCGGTGACGTGAAGCGGGAAATTCGGAGCCTTGAGCTGGACGACCGAGACGTTCACGGACACGACCGATCCCAATCCGTGCTCGACCATGTCGCCGCAAGCCCGATCGATCACCCACATCCCGAGTTCCTCGATCCCGCCGGTCTGCTCGGCGACAGGTATGAACACGGACGGGCTGATCACGCTGCCGTCGAAGTCGCGCAGCCGCATCAACGACTCATGGCCAAGCACCTTGCCGGATATCGCATCGCAGATCGGCTGATAGACGACGGAGACCAGTCCCTCCGAAACGGCTTGCTTGAGCAGTTCCGAAAGATTCTGGCTGGCGCGCTTCTGATCGATGGCCTGCGCATCATAGATGGTGAAGGTCGCGCGACCGGAAAACTTGGAGGCGTAAAGCGCGCGATCGGCCTCCTGCAACAAGATCCGAAGCTCTATGCTTTGATCGGCGCGCGTCAACGAGGCGCCAGCGCTGATGGTGACGATGTTGAGTTTATCGTCCCGATCGGGATGGGAGATGTTCAAGTCCTCGACGGCCCGGCAGAATTGATGGGTCACCTCGCGCAGGTGATCCGGTCCGGCGACCTTGCAGAGCACGACGAATTCCTCGCCGCCGTACCGTCCCGCGATGGCGTGATTGGACGCCGCCGTCTCGTCGAAGGCTCGGGCAAGCTCGATCAGGCAGTCGTCGCCGGCCTGATGGCCGAGCCGGTCGTTGAACCGCTTGAAGTAGTCCACGTCCATGAGAATGACGCCTATTTCGTCATTGTCCCTGGCCCATTCCTTGCACAACTCCGCGAATTCCCGGGTGATCGCCCTGCGGTTCTTAAGCCCGGTAAGCGGGTCGGTGTCCGCGATCTCGATGAGCTTTTGACCGTTTTCGATGGCGACCTGCTCCTGGATCTGCGCCTGAAGGGCATGCAGGAAGGTCTGGTAGCGCTCCATGCTGAGGCGCCATGACAGATAAAGCGACAAAACAAGGCAATTCACGAAATAGGTTGCAAGCACCAGACGGGTGCCAAGATCGGCTTGAAGCAAGAACAGCGTGGCGCCGAGGAATGCTATTGTCACGGTTGCGGACGACAACGCCGAGAGCCATAGCCGGAAGTTGAAAAAAAGGTTGGCACCGAGAATGAAAACCGTGCCGAAGATGATGAAATGGGACAGCGCCTCCTGATGAGTCGTTCCGAGGGCCGACAGCAGCCATCCGATCGCGCCCGCCACGATCGCCAGAGCAGCAACGTAGTGCAGAGTGGTGACGGCAAAATCGCGTCGAGCAACAAGTTCGACAAGCACCAGGAAGGTCAATCCCAACGTCAGGCGCGTCAGAATCACACGGTCGGCAATGTCCGGGAAAAGGAACCAGTCGAAGGCCCCGTAGCATATGTAGCTCAACACGGCCGCCGCTATGCCCCAGCGCACGACCTTGCGATTCTGATCCGCGTTCTTCTGCAGCAGCATCGCAAAAAGCGTCGGATCGGCGGATTTCCACGGCGGGCGTGAAATCGCTTCAGTGACCCTCTGAGCCACGTCCTCCGTCAGTTGCATGCAATGCTCCTTTGCGATCATCCTCCGCATGAACGGGTTCGAGCAAGCGAAGTCCGTCAAGTCCTTACGGAAGGACGAAGGCAAGCCTGGTTCATTATAAGACACTAATGTTGCTAACCGCCGGTAAACGGATCATGCGATTGCACCGGCACAGCGACCCGCTAAGGATTCCATGCAACAATCGTGAGTTACCGAATAATGCATGGTCACACTTTCTCCAGATCGCAAGAGACGACGCACGAAACATTGCGTAAATTTCCGAGCGCGTCTTTTGTTAAGGTTCGTGTAACCTTAATTTCAGTTGATATCGGGGAAATCGTCCCGAAGTAGATTCGCTCCGACCACATTGTCGGGCCGTTCTTTGCGGAGAACCGTTTCGGGTACGATTATCGCCGCAGATGGCTGAGCGGCACGTGGCCTGGCCCCTTGATGTTCTGCAGCACAAGCTGGGTATGGACGTCGCGGACGCCGGGCAGCCGCATCAGTCGGTGCATGACGAAAGCATTGAGATCGTCCACCGACGGCACCATCACATGCAGCAGGAAATCGTGGTCGCCGGTCATCGTCCAGCAGGACGAGACCTCGTCCATGCGCTGCACGGCGGCGATAAAACTTTCCGGCGAGCCGTCGCTGTGGCTCACCAGGCGGACCTGGATGAACACCTCGACCGTCAGCCCCAGCGCGCGTCGGCTGAGCACGGCGGCAAAGCCCTTGATGATGCCGGCGCCTTGCAGCGCCTCGAAGCGCCGCGCGCAGGGCGTGGTCGACAGGCCGATCTCCTGCGCGAGTTCCGACACGGCCTTGCGCCCGTCGCGCTGCAGGGTGTCCAGCATTCTTATTTCGAACTCGTCCAACTGAGGCATTTTCCCTCCTAAACGTTGAAATTTGAGCGGAGTTTACCTCAAAATCCCTCGCGTGGCTACAAAGAAGGCTGATTTGCCTCACGAGCCGCGGCTACGATGACGCCACCATCCGGGAACCGACGATTTTTTCAGGAGGAAGAAATGACGATCAGCGTTGCCGACTATGCCCGCGAATGCGCGGCGCAAGGCCTTCGCGGCGACTATTCGGTGTGCCGCGCCGACTTCACAGTGGCTCAGCATTACGACTATTCCGCCGACGAGCAGGCAGTGTGGCGCGCGCTCTGCGATCGCCAGACGAAGCTGACGCAGAGGCTGGCGCACCGTTCCTATCTCGACGGCATCGCGACGCTCGGGCTGCTCGACAAGATTCCGGATTTCGACGCCATCAGCGAGAAATTGCGCAAGCTCACGGGCTGGGAAATCGTGGCGGTGCCCGGGCTGATCCCCGCCGGCCCCTTCTTCGACCATCTCGCAAACCGCCGTTTCCCGGTCACCAACTGGCTGCGGACCAGGCAGGAACTCGACTACATCGTCGAGCCGGACATGTTCCATGACTTCTTCGGGCATGTGCCGATCCTGACGCAGCCGGTGTTCGCCGATTTCATGCAGATGTATGGTGAGAAGGCCGAGGACATGATCGCGCTGGGCGGCGACGAGATGATCACCCGGCTCTACTGGTACAGCGCCGAATACGGCCTCATCCAGGAAGCCGGCCAGCCGGTAAAGGCTTTCGGCGCAGGACTGATGTCGTCTTTCACCGAGCTGCAATTCGCGGTCGAAAGCAAGGACGCCCATCATGTGCCGTTCGACCTGGAGACGGTGATGCGCACCGGCTACGAGATCGACAAGTTCCAGCGCGCCTACTTCGTGCTGCCGTCCTTCGACGCATTGCGCGATGCATTCGCCGGCGACGACCTCGCCGGGATCGTCACGCGGTTCAAGGGTCAGCCGGCGCTCGACCCCGCCACGGTGTAGGTACCGAAACAAATGCGCGGCGCCCAAAACCGTTCGGTGCGGCGTGCTTCGAGGTCCGGCTTTCGCCCAGCCGGCCGTCAGAGCGGTTCGGTGGCTAAAAGGCGACTGAGCCGCTCTGGGTTTTGCGGAAGCAAGCCGCCAGTGTCCGGTCCTCGGGCATCAGCCGGCCGAAGCCGGCTCGGCCTTGAGCCTCGCCAACTGCTCGCTTTGCAGCTCCAGCGCGGCGTCGATGAAGCGCAGCACGGTCGCCAACTCGGCGTCGCTGAAAGCCGCCATCACTTTCTCGCCCTCGCGCGCGATGGCGCCATAGTAGCGCTCCGAAAGTTCTCTGGTCAGGTCGGTCGCCTCGATCACCACCTTGCGCCTGTCTTCCAGGCTGCGGGTTCGGGTAACGAGCCCACGCGCCTCAAGGCGGTCGATCAAGGCCGTCACCGCTGCCGGCGTCAGCCCCGTAGCCGCCGCCACGGCGCCGGCCGATTGCGGCCCCGCGTAGAGCAAGCCCAGACAATAGCGCTCGGCTGCGATCAGCCCAAGCCGCTCCCCGACCGCCTCGTCATAGGCTTGCGTCGCGTCCTGCCAGCGCATGACGGCACGGCTGACGGCCGCCGTCATCTCAGCACGATTCATGCTTGACGAATTTAGTTCGATCATCTAACTATCAAGTTGCATAACATTCAGACTATCGTATCAATATGCGATGCCACCCTTTGCGAAGCAAGGGCAAAGTCGCCGACAGGAGTGAACAATGAGCTTGATTCAACAGCGCCCCCCTCTCTCGCATGAGGAGGAGTACAGATACGCCAAGCTGGCCATGGAATGGTATGGCTGGGGCTCGCCCATCGGCCTCGGCATCCTGCTGGTGGCACTTGCCGCCGCGGCCGTGCTGGTGCGGGTCGCCGTTTTCGGACTGTAAATCCGACCCCCAAAGGCGCGCCAGGGCGGCGCCGATTCCACTTCCGGCGCCGCCTGCCTTTTCGGGGTTCAGACTGTGATCACCTGGCCGAGGTGATCGCCCAGCCGGCAGGCGAGCGCCCGCCGTCTCCTCATTAGTCGGATAATCGCCACCATTGCCGATCCAGTCGGCGATGCGCACGCGGCCGAGATTCTTCCGCGCCATGGTCGTGCCGAAGAGCCGCAAGCCCTCAGGCGGCTTCCGAAAGATCGCGATCGAGAACGGACAGGTTGCGGCCGCGATGCTTGGCCTCGTAGAGCCTGCGGTCAGCGGCGCGCATCAGCTCCGACACGGTGGCGCTCTCGCCACAGGTGATGCCGCCGATCGAGACCGTCAAAGGCACGGTCCGCTCGTCGACAGGGCGAAAGCGGATCAGTTCGACCTCGCGACGGATGCGCTCGGCCACGCGCCTTGCTTCCGGTTCGGTGGCGCCAACCAGGAAGGCGGCGAACTCCTCGCCGCCGATTCGGCCGAGCACATCGCCGCTGCGCACGCCGCGCTCGATGGCGCCGGCGATCAGAAGCAGTGCATCGTCGCCGGTCAGGTGACCGTAATTGTCGTTGATCGTCTTGAAGTGGTCGGCATCGATGATCAGCAGGGCGCCGCGATCGGCCTTGCGCCGGGAACCGTCGAGCGCGGCGAAGAAGGTCTCGCGGTTGAGCATGCCGGTCATGTCGTCGCGGCTTGCCTTCTCCGACAGGCGTCTGTGGGCCGCGGCGAGCTGGGCATGCGCGCGGGCAAGCTCGCGATGCGCATTTTTCAGCCGGTCGCTTTGCCAGAAGGTGCCGACGCTGGCAATCCAGGCGAGAATCAAAGGGCAAACCGTGGCCGTAAGCCAGACGGTGCGGCTGATCGGAAAGCCCATGGCCGGGACCACAACCAGCGTCAACAAGAGCGAGACAGCGACCGAAGCGAACGCGACGACTGCGGACTTCAAGATTATGCGACTCATCGCTGTCTCCCAACGGACTGCCTCTGTGCCAGCAAGCGCTGAAGGTGACCTTTCCGGGACGATTAAAATTTGAAGCGAGGCGCCATTTTCACGACGCAAGACGCGCGGAAGTTGTGGATAAACTCCGCGTCCGCATGCCATAAGGAGGCCATGACGACGACACCCGAGCCCGCCCGTTTTGCCCATGTCACGGATTGGGTATTCGACCTCGACAACACGCTCTATCCGCATCACTCGAACCTGTTCGCGCAGATCGACGTGAAGATGACTGCCTATGTCGGCGAGCTGCTGACGCTCTCGCGCGAGGAGGCGCGCAAGCTGCAGAAAGAGCTCTACCTGGAGTACGGCACGACGCTGAACGGGCTGATGGCGCGCCACGGCATCGACCCCGACGACTTCCTCGAGAAGGTGCACGACATCGACTATTCCTGGCTGGTGCCCGATCCGGTGCTCGGTGCCGCGATCCGCCAATTGCCGGGCCGCAAGTTCATTTTCACCAATGGGGACCGCAAGCATGCCGAGCGCGCCGCGCGCCAGCTCGGCGTATTGGATCATTTCGACGACATCTTCGACATCGTCGCGGCGGGTCTCAACCCCAAGCCGGCCCGCCAGACCTATGAGCGGTTCGCCGAGCTGCATTCCGTGACCGGCCACAACGCGGTGATGTTCGAGGACCTGGCGCGCAACCTCTCTGTGCCGAAATCGCTCGGGATGACGACGGTGCTGGTCGTGCCGCGCAATTTCGAGCCGACTTTCTCCGAGATCTGGGAGCGCGACCCGGCGAATGAGGACGACGTGGATTTCGTCACCGACGACCTCGCCGGCTTCCTGACGGCAATCGTCGAGGTTCCGGGCTGACCCAACTCCAGATTGCCGGCGCCGTCGTCAGAACTCGCTGGTCATTGCGGTAACGACGAGCGCGCACTCAGAGGCTGTAGAAGCGGCGAACGATGTCCCAGGCTTCGTCGGCGGTGTCGACGAAATCGATGATGTCCTGGTCGCCGGGCGAGATCGTGCCTTGCTCGGCAAGGAAGTCGAGGTCGATCGCCCGTTGCCAGAACGCCTTGCCGAACAGGATCACCGGCACGCGCTCCATGCGCCCGGTCTGGATCAGCGTCAGCGTCTCGAAGAATTCGTCCATCGTGCCGAAGCCGCCCGGAAACACGGCGACCGCCTTGGCGCGCATGACGAAATGCATCTTGCGGATTGCGAAATAGTGGAAGTTGAAGCAGAGCTCGGGCGTCACATAGGCGTTCGGCGCCTGCTCGTGCGGCAGCACGATGTTCAAGCCGATCGACGGCGCGCCAACATCGTCGGCGCCGCGATTGCCCGCCTCCATGACTCCCGGTCCGCCGCCGGTGACGACGACGAATTCGCGATAGTAGGACGTGGCCGACTGCTGCGAGCACAGCCGGGCGAACTTGCGCGCCTCTTCGTAATATTTGCTGTTCAGCTCGAGGTTCTTCTTCTGCGTCTCGTTCTTGGCGGCCCAGGCGGCGCCGCCCGGCTCGGGAAGCCGCGCCCCGCCGAACAGGATGACGGTCGAGCGGATGCCGCGCTCGGCAAGGATCATCTCCGGCTTCAAGAGCTCGAGCTGCAGGCGCACCGGACGCAATTCGCGCCGCGTCATGAAGTCGGGATCGTTCCAGGCCAGGCGATAGGTTTCGGCCCGCGTCTGCGGCGTGTCCGGCACGCTTTTCGACCGCTCGAGATCCTCGTCCGAATGGGGCAGCGGCGTCCAGCCCGCCTTTTCCATGGGTGTCATCGAATCCACCGTCCTAATTCCTTTACTTGCGCCGTCCCGTGACGCAGTCGCGATTGACCCCCATTAAGGCTTCACATAGGGTCCGCGCGATTTCAAAACAGGTTAAGGCGCAGGCCTTAACAGCTTTGTAATGGAGCAAATTCATGTCGAAGCCCGATCTGGCGAGCCTCGAAAAGACCATCGAAAAGGCCTTCGAGGAGCGCGATACGATTTCGACCGCGACCCGCGGCGAAACGCGCGACGCCATCCAGTCGGCGCTCGACTTGCTCGACCGCGGCGTGGTTCGCGTCGCCGAGCGGCAGGACGACGGCAAGTGGCTGGTCAACCAGTGGCTGAAGAAGGCGGTGCTGCTCTCCTTCCGGCTGAACCCGATGGAGATCATCAAGGGCGGCCCGGGCCACTCGGTATGGTGGGACAAGGTGCCGTCGAAGTTCGAGGGCTGGGGCGCGGTCGATTTCGAGAAGGCCGGCTTCCGCGCCGTGCCGTCCTCGGTCGTGCGCCGCTCGGCCTATGTTGCCCCGGGCGCGGTGCTGATGCCGTCCTTCGTCAATGTCGGCGCCTATGTCGATACAGGCACCATGGTCGACACCTGGGCCTCGGTCGGCTCTTGCGCCCAGATCGGCAAGAACGTGCATCTCTCCGGCGGCGTCGGCATTGGCGGCGTGCTGGAGCCGATGCAGGCCGGTCCGACCATCATCGAGGACAATTGCTTCATCGGCGCGCGCTCCGAGGTGGTCGAAGGCTGCATCGTGCGCGAAGGCTCGGTGCTCGGCATGGGCGTGTTCATCGGCCAGTCGACCAAGATCGTCGACCGCGCCACCGGCGAGGTCTTCTACGGTGAAGTGCCGGCAAATTCGGTGGTCGTCGCCGGCTCGCTGCCGGGCAAGCCGCTGCCAAATGGCGAGCCGGGCCCGAGCCTCTACTGCGCCGTCATCGTCAAGCGCGTCGACGCCGGGACCCGCTCCAAGACGTCGATCAACGAATTGCTGCGCGATTGATCTTTCCCGCGAACAGACGCACCCTCCGCCGGCGCGACATTCCGTCGCGCTGGTTCAACGGAGGGGCGTCATGGACTGGAAGTATCTGCTGACGAGTTTCGACGGCCGCATCAACCGGGCCAAGTTCTGGGCCGGCATCGGCATATTCATCGTCATCGCCATCATTGCGTTCATTCTCGACTCGATCCTCGGCACACGTTTCACCACCGCCGGCGGCGACCAGATCGGCATCCTCGGCATCCTGGTCGCGCTGGCATCGATCTATTTCGCGATTGCTCTCTATGCCAAACGCTGGCACGACCGTAACAAGTCGGGCTGGTGGACACTGATCGGCCTTATACCCATCATCGGCGGCATCTGGCTGCTCATCGAACTGGGCATGCTCGAAGGCACCAGGGGCGCCAATCAATACGGACCGGACCCGCTTGCCTGAAAAAGCAGACTTCATCTGGCTCTTCTTCAAAACCTCGGGCCGCGTCAGCCGCGCGGCTTATTTTCTCGGCGGATTGCTGGTTGCTATCGTCCAGGCCTTTCCGCTTTATCGCTTCACGCTGGTGCCGGAAGGTTCGGCCGAGAGCAACATGTGGTCGTTCGTCTTCTTCCTCACGTTCCTCGCCTCGTTGTGGTCGAACGTCGTGCTGGCAGTGAAGCGGCTGCACGACCTCGACAAGCCGGGCATCGCGGCGCTGGTGCTGTTCGTTCCCGTCGTGTCGATCGTTGCCTTCCTGGTGCTCTGCCTGTTTCCGGGACAGCCCGGATCCAATCGCTACGGCAGCCGCACGAATGCGCCGGCCGACCGCTAGCGCCGGATGATTTTTAGGTCGTTTCGACCTCAAATCTGATCCGGCTCTAAATCACAGAGATAACGCGTGATGTAATCGGTCGACGATGTCGCCATCCTTGGCGTCAACGAGACCGAGAATTTGAGCTCGAACCTGTCGCGCAAATATCACGCTGATCGAGGACCGCGGCTGACCTCGTCGGGCGTCAATCCGGGCGGACCGCGCCTGTCCGCTTCCGCCTGACGCACCAGCGCCATGATGCGCTTCGTCACAGGCGCCGGCACGCCGGTCTTTTGCGCGAGCCGCAGTATCGCTCCCTGCAATTCGTCGACCTCGGTCGGCCGACGACGATGGAGATCGTCCCACATCGAGGAGCGCGCCTTGGGGTCGATCGCCAGCAGCCGCCGGGCCAGGATTCCGAACAGCCAGTCCGGAAGCCGCAGCACTTTCGGCAGCAGCCATGGGGGCGGCCCAGCGATGCGCGCCGGCTCGATACGACAAGCTTTCATTGCGGCCAGCGCCTCGTCGATCTGGTCCGCCAGAATGACGCGCCAGCCGCGGTCCGCCAATTCGGTCGCCAGCGGCAGATCGGAGAGCGCGACCAGCGCATTGTTGAGGTTCATCAGCAGTTTGCTCCACTGCACCGCCCTCATGTCGGCATGGGTTTCGACCCCAAGTCCTTCGACATTGAGCAGTGCTGAAAGGCCGGGCTCAGTATTCTCGATGATGACCATGCCGTCGCTGGCGCGGCGGACGCTCAACGGCGTCTCGCCATCCGGCGATTGCACGACGTTGAACGCAACCATACCGGCAAGCACGCGATGCGCGGGAAGCGCTCCACGCAGTTTGTCCGGATTGTCGACGCCATTCTGCAGGCTGATCACTATGGCATCGGGGCGGGCATGAGCCGCAACAAGCGCCGCCATCTCCTCGGTCGCGCCGCTCTTTACGGTGACCAGAACGATATCCGCGTTGCGCAGCGCCAGCGCCGGATCGTCGCTGACCGCCAGCGTCTCAGGCCCGATGCGTCTGTCGCGGCCGTCAAGATCGCTGATCCGCAGCCCGTCCTTGCGCAACGCCTCCACAATGCGGCCGCGGCCAAGGAAGACGACCTTACGCCCGGCGAGCGCTAGGCAGCCGCCGACATAGCAGCCGATGCTGCCGGCGCCGGCTATCGAGATCGTCTTTCCTTCTTTGGCCATGCGATCATCCCGTCCTGGCCCGCGCGACTATACGACACGACAACCATATTGTCGGCGGCTTGCTCGGCGAACATCTGCCACCGTGACAGGCCTGCCGCTTTCGACTATCGCTTTGCCCATGAAATTGCCGACCGACCCTGCCCAGAACCTTGCCGCCCTGATCCGCTGCCCTTCCGTGACGCCCGCCGAAGGCGGCGCGCTGCAGACCTTGGAAGACATGCTGAAGCCACTCGGCTTCGCCGTAGAGCGGCCGATATTCTCGGAAGATGGCACGCCGAACATCGAAAATCTCTATGCGCGCCGCTCCGGCAACGGCCCACATCTGATGTTTGCCGGCCATACCGACGTGGTGCCGGTCGGCGACGAGGCGGCGTGGACGCATCCGCCCTTTGCCGCCGAGATCGCCAATGGCGAGATGTATGGCCGCGGCGCCGTCGACATGAAAGGCGGCATCGCCTGCTTCATCGCCGCGGTGGCGCGCCACATCGAGAACAATGGCGGCCCGAAAGGCTCGGTCTCGCTGCTGATCACCGGCGACGAGGAAGGGCCGGCCATCAACGGCACGGTGAAGCTGCTCGACTGGGCTGCCGCCAAGGGCGAGAAATGGGACGCCTCGATCGTCGGCGAGCCGACCAATCCGGATGCGCTTGGCGATATGATCAAGATCGGCCGGCGCGGCTCGCTCTCCGGCAGCGTCATCGTCAATGGCCGTCAGGGCCACGCCGCCTATCCGCAACTTGCCGACAACCCGGTGCGCGGGCTTATGAGCCTTGTCGACGCGCTGCTCCATCCGGTGTTCGACAGGGGAACAAAGGATTTCCAGCCGACCAATCTGGAAGTGACGTCGATCGACGTCGGCAACCCGGCGACCAATGTCATCC
>NZ_RZSV01000091.1:0-21524 GCF_004023205.1 Mesorhizobium sp. M1A.F.Ca.IN.020.03.2.1
TTCGAACGCCTTGCGGAACAGCGGCTTAAGCGGCTTGCCGGCCGGATCGGTGGCCATGTCCAGCGTCTTGGTCGCCGGCAGCAGCTTGCGCCCGCCGATATGGTCGTAAAGGAAAAGGCCGAGCCGGATCAGCCAGGCCGGACGCAGGCCCTTGGCGTAGGGCAGCACGAAGCGCATCGGCCAGATGATATGCGGCGCGTTCTTCCACAGAACCTCGCGCTCCATCAGCGCTTCGCGCACCAGCCGGAATTCGTAGAACTCAAGATAGCGCAACCCGCCATGGATCAGTTTGGTCGAGCCGGAGGAAGTCCCGCTGGCGAGATCGTTCATCTCGGCGAGGTATACGGAAAATCCGCGGCCAACGGCGTCGCGGGCGATGCCGCAGCCATTGATGCCGCCGCCTATGACAAAAATGTCATGGATCGGAGATGCGTCCACAGGGTTCCTCCACGATTTCGCATTGCACCATTTTTGTGTTTCGCGAAACCGTGGCGGGATTATTTCGAACTCGATCCGAATGTCAAACGAAATATCACAGGTGCGTGAGATGTCCGTGAAGAGACGTTATCCGAGCGCTGTCTCGATCAAACGAACCTCCGTTTCCTCGCAAATCCGGCGCACCGAAGGGATGTCGCAACGGTCGGTGATGAAGGTGTTCACCTGCGACAGGTGACCAATGCGAACCGGCGCCGTGCGCTCGAATTTTGTCCGGTCGGAGACGAGAATCACATGACGCGCATTGGCGATGATGGCCTGCGCCACTTTCACTTCGCGAAAGTCGAAGTCGAGCAGCGCGCCGTCATGGTCGATGGCCGAGGCGCCGATGACGGCGTAGTCGACTTTGAACTGGCGAATGAAATCCACCGCGGCCTCACCCACGACGCCGCCGTCGGAGCCGCGTACAACGCCGCCGGCGATCACCACCTCGATCGAAGGATAGATCCGCATCCTATTGGCAACGTTGATGTTATTGGTGATGACCATAAGCCCGTTATGGTCGAGAAGCGCCTTTGAGACAGCTTCCGTCGTGGTGCCTATATTGATGAACAGCGAGGCGTTGTCGGGAATGAGCCTGGCCGCCGCGCGGCCGATCGCCTCCTTCTCATCGGCAGCGATTTTGCGCCGCGCCTCGTATTCCATGTTCTCGATGCCGGACGGGAACAGCGCCCCGCCATGGATGCGCGTCAGCAGCCGCTGGTCACAGAGATCGTTGAGGTCCTTGCGGATGGTCTGCGGCGTCACGCTGAAATGTGTCGCCAGATCGTCGACCAGCACCCGGCCGTCGTCCTTCGCCATCTGGATGATCTCGGCGTGACGGGGCGAAAGGAACATCCGCTATCCTTCATTTTCGTTTTTTCCGTCTATATCGGAAAACGAAAGTGATGGAAAGGGACAGCCGGCCAAAGAAATTCACCTTCTCGCAAAGGCAAACCGGTCTGCAATCAGTTCGTTGCCTCAATGGTAAGCCGGCGCGCAATCTCTGTGACGACATCGAAGGCCGCATCAATATCGCCGGCCGTGGTCTCGAACTGTCCTGCCTGAAAGCGGATCGCCACCCGACCATCGACGCGCGTCTGCGTCAAATAGATGCGTCCGTCCGTGTTGATGGCATCGACGAGACGCAAATTGTGCTCGTCTGGATCGGCACCCTGAGGGGCGCGATGGCGGAACGAGAACAGTGACAACATCGGCTCGGTGACGAGCTCGAAATCCGCTTCCCCGGCCAGGCGTGCGGCAAGTCCCTCGCTCCAGGCTACATGGTTTCGGATCATCTTGCGCAATCCTTCCAGTCCGTGGGCGCGCAGCAGGAACCAGAGTTTCAGCGCACGGAATCGGCGGCCAAGCGGCACCGACCATTCCGAATAGTTGATGACGCCGTCATGACCTCTGGTCTTGAGATAGTCCGGCTTGATGGCCAGCGTGCGCACAAGGTCTTCCGGTTGGCAGACGAACTGGATCGAGCAGTCGAATTGCGCGCCGAGCCACTTGTGCGGATTGAAGACGATGGAATCGGCGCTCTCGACACCGGCCCAGAAATGCCGGTACTCCGGGCAGATCATCGCCGACCCGGCCCAGGCCGCATCGACGTGCAGGTAAAGGCCGTGCCGCTTCGCCACGGCCGCTACGGCAGCGATGTCGTCGGTGCCGCCGGTGCTGGTGCCGCCGACGCAGGCGACAATGCCCGCCGGCAGCAGGCCGGCCTCGCGATCGGCGATAATTGCCGCCTCGAGCGCCGCCGTATCCATCGCGCGAAAACGACCGGTTACCGGGATACGGATGAGATTCTCCTCGCCGATGCCGGCGACCCAGATCGCTCGGTCGATCGAGGTGTGAACCTGGTTGGAGCAATAGACACGCAGCTTCGCCTGGCCGGCGAGACCTTGTCTGTTTCCCTGCCAGTCAAGCGCCCGCTCGCGCATGGTGAGCACCGCGGCAAGCGTCGCCGACGAAGCCGAATCCTGAATGACACCGGAGAATCCTTCGGGCAGGCCCAGCGCCTGGCGCATCCAGTCGACGATACGCGTCTCGAGCTCTGTCGCGGCCGGCGAGGTCTGCCACAGCATGCACTGCGCGGCCATCGCCGAGACGAGGTACTCGGCCACCACCGAGACCGGAGCCGCGTTGGCCGGGAAATAGGCGAAGAAGCGCGGATGCTGCCAATGCGTCATCCCGGGCACGATCTTCGTTTCGAAATCGGCGAAGATTTTTTCCATCGGCTCGGCCGTCTCGGGCGGCGACTCTTCGATGCTCCTGAATATGTCGCCGGGCGCGATCGCCGGCCGCACCGGACGATCGCGCAGGCTGGACCGGTAGTCCACGCCCCAATCCGCGGCCCGCCTCGACCCATCGCGGAATTCTTTCTTGTCCATGTATCCTCTCAGCAGCCGCCGGACCTTGATCGGCCCGCCACTTCGACCTTTAATTAACATGTTAAATATAATGCGCTTCGTAGGCGAACGCCCTAGCCGGGAAAATCGGGCAGGCTGGCGAAGGCCGCCTTTAGCGCGTTGGACCAGCCATCCGATATGGTTCGGTAATATTGGTCGTCATGACCGATCCGCTTCTTCAGGCCGACCTTGAAAGCATCCAGTTCCAGGAAGAGCAGGTCGAGCGGCAGGCCGACCGACAGGTTCGACTTCAGCGTCGAGTCGAAGGAGACCAACAGCAGCTTCGCCGTCTCGGCCAGGCTCATCGTACGGTCATAGGCACGGATGATGATCGGCTTGCCGTATTTGGTCTCGCCGATCTGGAAGAATGGCGTGTCGTCGGTCGACTCGATGAAATTGCCCTCGGGATAGATCATGAACAGCCGGGGTTGGCTGCCCTTGATTTGGCCGCCGAGGATGAAGGAGGCGTTGAAATAGGAATCCGCTTGATCGCCGGCGGGCGAAGACTGTGCGATCACCTCTTTCACCGTCTCGCCGACCAGCCGCACCGTCTGGTACATTGACGGGGTCTCGAGCAGCTTCTCGTGACGGTCGCCGGCCGCCTTGTTGCGCTCGTCCAGCAGGCTGACCACGGCTTGCGTCGTGGCAAGATTGCCTGCAGACATCAGCACGATGACGCGCTCGCCAGGCTCTTCCCAGACATGCATTTTCCTGAAGGTCGAAATCGAATCCATGCCGGCATTGGTGCGCGTGTCCGACATGAACACGAGTCCACGATCGATCTTGAGGCCGACGCAATAGGTCATGGTCGCTCTTCTGGTGAATCTTGGCAGAGACTACTGCTCTACCGTGACGGTGACGGCAAGCTTCTCTTCCGCTTGCCCCAGCAGTATTCCCGACACAGGCGAGGCATCGCTATAGTCCCGACCCGTCGCCACTCTTACATAGCGTTCGTCGGGAGAGATACCGTTGGCGGGATCAAAGGCAACCCACCCCAGGCCCGGCACATGCGCTTCTGCCCAGGCATGGCTTGCCGCCTGCTCGACCGTGGCATCCATCATCAGATAGCCGCTGATATAGCGCGCGGGGAAGCCCATCACGCGCGCCACGGCGGTGAAGATGTGGCTGTGATCCTGGCAGACACCGGCCTTCAGCGTTAGCGCTTCTTCCGCCGGCGTCACGGCGCTGGTCGTCCCGGGCTTATAGGCGACGCGCTCCCGGATCGCGCCCATCAGCTTGTGCAGCCTGTCGATATCCGTCCCCTCCCCGACCGAAGCGGCCAGGTCGCGAATGCCGTCGCCGACGGTCGTAAGCGGCGTTTGCTGGCTGAACAGCCAGAGCGGCGCGAAACCATGATGCGCACCGGACACACCGGCGGTGTCGCGCGTCGTCACCTCGCCCGCCGCCTCGACTATGATGGTGTGCTGGCCGCCCTCGGCGCTCACCAGCCGCGTGTCATTGCCGAAATGGTCCGTGAAGCGAACCTCCTCTCGCGCGCCGTCGATTTTGATCACCCAGGACGCAACCGTCTGAGTCGATCCGCTGACCGGCATCAGGCGCAGCCGCTGCAACAGGTACTGCACCGGTGCATCGTAGCGGTACTCGGTCCGGTGTGTGATCTTGAGCCGCATGGCGCCTGTCTCTCCAGCGCTCAGTAGAACCGGTAGTCCAGGGCGATCTCATCCCCCAGCCTGGTGTTGTCACGAATGAATTCCGCCAGGAACTCATGCAGGCCGTGGTCGAAAATATCCTTGATCGACCCCTTCTTCAGCATCGTCTGAATTTTCTCGGCGGTGGCGTGGCAGGCATGGCGCTCGCCATAGTCGTCGGCGAGGAATCTCAAATGCTCGCCGAGGAAGCGATAGCAGAAGGTCAGCGAGCGCGGCATACGGACATTGAGGATCAGATAGTCGGCGATGTTGGTCGGCTTGTAGTCCGCGTCATACACCCACCGATAGGAGCGGTGCGCCGACACCGAGCGCAAGATCGATTCCCATTGATAATTGTCGAGTGTCGAGCCCACCCAGGAGATCGACGGCAAGAGCACATAGTATTTCACGTCGAGGATGCGGGCCGTGTTGTCGGCGCGCTCCACGTAGGTGCCGAGCTGCGAGAAGTCGAAGATCTCGTTGCGCAGCATCGTGCCGTAGAACGAGCCGCGGATCAGCGCCGTTTCGCGCTTGATCGCGTCGAGCACCGTCGGCAGATCGCGCTCGTCGATCGGCCGTGCTAGCATCCGCTTCAGCGACATCCAGGCCTCGTTGATGCTCTCCCAGGTCTCGCGCGTCAGCGCCGTGCGCACCATGCGCGCATTGTTGCGCGCCGTCTCGATCGAGGCCATCGTGCTCGACGGGTTCGAAGTGTCGCGCAGCAGGAAATCCGAGACGTTGGCGACGGTGTAGTCCTGGTATTTCTGCGAGAAGGCCAGGTCGGAGCCGGCGCTGAGCAGCACGGAGTTCCATTCCTCCGACGCGTTCTGCGTCCGCGTCAGCGCCATGCGCAGGCCGGCATCGACCAGGCGCGCCATGTTTTCGGCCCGCTCTATATAGCGGTTCATCCAGTAGAGACCGTTGGCGGTGCGGCCGAGAAGCATGTCAGCTTGCTCCGGTGTCGAGCGAATAGCGAGTAGCGAGTAGCGAGTAGCGAAAAAAAGATTTCATGATCTCTGTTGAAGGCTCCTGATCATCGATCGCAGCATTTTTCCGATTTCGTCAGTTTGGCCACCTTCCAAACAATTAGGTCTCTGTAAGAATTGATTGCGTCGGATCCCCCTCTTTCCCTATTCGCTATTCGCTATTCGCTATTCGCTACTCTCTATTCGCTCTTTAATCGTCCAACACCCACGTATCTTTCGTTCCGCCGCCTTGCGAGGAGTTGACCACAAGCGACCCCTCCTTGAGCGCGACGCGAGTCAGGCCGCCCGGGACGATCTGGATACGATCCGAAACCAGCACATAAGGCCTAAGATCGACATGGCGCGGCGACAGCCCCTTCTCGGTCAGGATCGGGCATGTCGACAGCGCGAGCGTCGGCTGGGCGATGTAGTTGCCGGGTTTGGCCTGCAGCTTCTTGGCGAACGCCTCGCATTCCTTCTTGGTCGCCGCGGGGCCGACCAGCATGCCGTAGCCGCCGGAGCCGTGCACTTCCTTGATGACAAGCTCGCCGATGTGCTCCAGCACATATTTCAGGCTGTCGGGCTCCGAGCAGCGCCAGGTCGGGATGTTGCCGAGGATCGCCTTGCGGCCTGTGTAGAACTCGACGATCTCGGGCATGTAGGAATAGATCGCCTTGTCGTCGGCAATGCCGGTGCCCGGCGCGTTAGCGATGGTGATGTTGCCGGCCCGATAGACATCCATGATGCCCGGCATGCCGAGCGCGGAATCCGGCCGGAAGGTTAGCGGATCGAGGAAGGCGTCGTCCACGCGCCGGTAAAGCACGTCGATCTGCTTGTAGCCTTCGGTGGTGCGCATCGTGACATGGCCGTCGACCACGCGCAGATCCTGTCCTTCGACCAGTTGCACGCCCATCTGGTCGGCGAGGAAGGCGTGCTCGAAATAGGCGGAGTTGTAGCTGCCCGGCGTCAGCACCGCGATGGTCGGCGCGCCCTTTGCGCTCTGCGGCCGCACCGCCGCCAGCGACTGGCGCAGCAGTTGCGGATAGTTCTCCACCGGCCGCACCTTGATCTGCTGGAACAGCTCCGGGAAGAGCTGCATCATCGTCTCGCGGTTCTCCAGCATGTAAGAGACGCCCGACGGCGTGCGGGCATTGTCCTCAAGCACGTAGAATTCGTTCTCGCTGATGCGCACGATGTCGACGCCGATGATGTGGGTGTAGACGCCAGCCGGCGGTCTCACACCGATCATCTCCGGCAGGAACGCTTCATTCTTCGCCACCAGTTCTTTGGGAACGCGCCCGGCGCGCAGGATTTCCTGGCGGTGGTAGATATCGTCGAGAAAGGCGTTGAGCGCCTGCACGCGCTGCTCGATGCCCTGCGTCAGCCGGCGCCATTCCTGGCCGGAAATGATGCGCGGGACGATGTCGAAGGGGATCAGCCGTTCGGAAGCTTCCTGCTCGCCATAGACGGCGAAAGTAATGCCGGTCTTGCGGAAGACGCGTTCGGCGTCCTCCATTTTCTGGGTGAGCCTGGCCGGGTCCTGTTCCTTCAGCCAGCGATCATAAGCCTGGTATGGTCTTCTCAATCCGGAGACTTCCGGAAGCATTTCGTCGAACGCTGCCAATCGCGTACTCCCCTCTGAAGCCATTTCACTGGCCCGGCTGGAGAAAATCAAGCGCAATCGGTGATTTGGGCGGCGCTGGCGGCCGCCCTATGCAAAATGCCTACGATTAGGGCAGCGGGAGCGACGCCGGGTCAGTTCATGCCCGGTGAGCGGGCATCAAACGGCAAATCAGAACGCCCGGAAAGTGACGATGGTGAAGGTGTCCTTGATTCCAGGCAGGATCTGCACCCGTTCATTGATGAAGTGGCCGATGTCTTCCTCGTCGTCGACATAGAATTTTGCGAGCAGGTCGTAATTGCCGGCGGTCGAATAGATTTCGGAGGCGATCTCGGCATCGGCGAGCGCGCTGGCGACCTCATAGGCTTTGCCCAGATCGCACTTTATCTGCACGAAAAATGCCTTCATTTCCCGGTCCTGCCAGTCTTCGCGAATGAGCGGCCCTTGTGGCAGACTGGCGACGGGCTTTCAAGCATCAGGCTGCACGCGCCTTGGCGGCCGCTTGCCGCAACTCCGCGATCGGCATGCCACACCGGCACGGGGACGCCACCAAGGACAGTTCGGGAACACCTCAGGTCAGGTCCTAGCGGAGGCATCCATGCAGGCAAGAAATCTGCGAAACGGTGAAACCACGGCACGCCGGCCAGCGTATGATAGTTGTTCCACGCGAATTCTGGAGGCAGGCCATGCGCCGCGTATTGTTCGCACTCGCTCTCGTTCCGATGGTTCTTGCATCCATGGCCTTCGCCGGTGACGCCGAGATCAAAGCGGCGCAAACAGTCATCGACAGCCAGCTCAAGGCCTTTCTCGCCGATGACGGCGCCACCGCCTACAGCTTCGCCGCGCCAAATGTGAAGCGAATCTTCCCGACCGTCGACACCTTCATGAACATGGTGACCAACGGATATGCGCCGGTGCGCAGGCCGCAGAACTATTCCTTCGGCAAGGTGGAGCAGACCGGGCCGGCCTCGATCGTCCAGCAGGTGCTGATCGTCGGGCCCGACGGCAAGGACTATGAGGCGGTGTACACGCTCGAACAGCAGCCCGACGGCAGCTTTAAGATCACCGGCTGCAGCCTGCGCGCCGCGACTTCGGTGAGCACATAAAAGCGCTCATAGCGCCGGCAGATCGCCCCTCGCCCAGCATTCCGAAATCTCGGCAGCGCGCGTCTCGAAGGCTTTTGCCTCGATCGCGGCGCGGATGTCCTGCATCAGCTTCTGGTAGTAGGACAGGTTGTTCCAGGTGAGCAGCATTGCGCCGAGCGACTCCTGCGAGCGCACGAGATGATGGAGATAGGCGCGCGAATAGTCGCGCGCGGCCGGGCAGTCGCTTTCCTCGTCCAGCGGACGCGGATCGTCCGCATGGCGGGCGTTGCGCAGGTTGATCTTGCCGCGGCGCGTATAGGCCAGACCATGGCGGCCGGCGCGCGTCGGCATCACGCAGTCGAACATGTCGATGCCGCGTGCCACGGATTTCAAGATGTCGTCCGGGGTGCCCACACCCATCAGGTAGCGCGGCCTGTCGGCCGGCAGTTCCGGGCAGGTTATGTCCAGCATCTCCAGCATCACCGCCTGCGGCTCGCCGACCGCCAGCCCACCGACGGCATAGCCTTTGAGGTCCATCGCCGCCAGCGCCTGCGCCGAACGCACGCGCATCACAGCACTGTCGCCGCCCTGCACGATTCCGAACATCGCCTTGCCCGGCTGATCGCCGAACGCCGCCTTGCAGCGTTCGGCCCAGCGCAGCGACAGTTCCATGGCGCGCTCGATTTCCTTCGGCTTGGCTGGAAGCGCCGTACACTCGTCGAGCTGCATCTGGATATCGGAATCGAGCAGCCCCTGGATTTCGATCGACCGCTCCGGCGACATCTCGTAGCGCGCACCGTCGATATGGGAGCGGAAGGTGACGCCCGTTTCGCTAAGCTTCCTCAGATTCGACAGCGACATCACCTGGAAGCCGCCGCTATCGGTCAGGATCGGGTGCGGCCAGCGCGCGAATTCATGCAGGCCGCCGAGCTTCGCCACGCGCTCGGCGCCTGGCCTGAGCATCAAATGATAGGTGTTGGCGAGGATGATGTCGGCGCCGACGCCGCGCACCTGATCCATATACATGGCCTTGACGGTGCCGCCGGTGCCGACCGGCATGAAGGCCGGCGTGCGGATCTCGCCGCGCGGCATGCTGATGAGGCCGCGCCGCGCATTACCGTCGGTGGCGAGCAGCTTGAAAGAGAAAGTCTCAGCCATCGAATTCCTTGTCGTGCACCGGGGCGCCGGGTGCCTGCTCGTCGAGCGACTGCCGGTAGCGGATGCAGCCGCGCATGAATTTCGGCCACGGCGGCACGGCGATCGCCGGCTCGGTCTTCTCCGGCAGCAGGTCCCAGAGGTCGGGATGATGCCAGCAGAGATCATGGCCGGTCGCATCGCGATGCGCGCGGATACCGGCGCGCAGCTTTGTCACTTCCGCGATGAGCGCCTCGCGGTCCATTCTCTCTAGATCATCGTCCATCGCTCGTCTCCGCTCGATAAAGCAGGCTGGAGTCCCCGTAGGAGTAGAACCTGTAGCGGCTCTCGATGGCATGCGCATAGGCCGAACGCATCGCGTCCAGTCCGCTGAAGGCCGAGACCAGCATGAACAGCGTCGAGCGCGGCAGATGGAAATTGGTCATCAACATGTCAGCTGTCTTGAAGCGGTAGCCGGGGGTGATGAAGATATCGGTCGGCCCGGACCAGGCCTCGATCCTGCCATCCTCAAGCGCAGCACTTTCCAGAAGGCGCAGCGAGGTCGTGCCGACGGCGACAAGCCGCCCTCCCCGCGCCCTTGCAGCGTTGAGCGCGTCTGCCGTTTCTTGGCTCACCAAGCCCGTTTCCGCGTGCATCTTATGGTCGGCGGTGTCGTCGGTCTTAACCGGCAAAAAAGTGCCGGCGCCGACATGCAGCGTGACGAAGCGCCGCTCGATGCCCTTGGCTTCCAGCGCTGCAAACAGCTCCGGCGTGAAATGCAGGCCGGCGGTGGGGGCCGCGACCGCGCCCTCTTCCCTGGCATAGATGGTCTGGTAGTCGCTGCGGTCGCGCTCGTCGTCATCTCGCCTCGAGGCGATGTATGGCGGCAATGGGATGTGGCCTACGGCGTGCATTGCCTCGTCGAGAAAGACGCCCGAGAGGTCGAAGCCGAGCAACACCTCGCCCGCCTCGCCTTTCTCGATCACCGTCGCGTCGAGCTGGCCGAGAAAGCAGGAATTCTGGTCGTGGCCGAAATGAATGCGGTCGCCGACGGCGATGCGCTTGCCGGGCCGCATGAAGGCCCGCCAGCGGTCCGGCGCGAGCCGCATATGCAGCGTGGCCTCGACCTGCGCCATCGCTTCGCCGCGCTTGCGGATGCCTTTCAGCTGGGCCGGAATGACCTTGGTATCGTTGAATACCAGCACGTCGCCTTCTCTCAGCAGCGACGGCAGATCGCTGACGGTGCGGTCGCGCAGCGTTTCGCCCGGTTTGACCACCAATAGCTTGGCGCTGTCGCGCGGCTCCGCCGGGCGCAGCGCAATGCACTCCTCCGGCAGGTCGAAGTCGAAAAGATCGACGCGCATTAGTAGAGCCGGATGAGCAGCGCTCCTACGAGCAGCAGCACGGCGCCGGCCACGCGGCCAAGCGAGACCTCGCGCACGGCAACACCAAGGAAGCCGGCACGGTCGACCAGCATGCCGGCGATCAGTTGGCCGGCGACCAGGAAGGCCATCAGCGCCGCCGCGCCGATGCGCGGCGTGAGAATGGTGGAGAGCGTGACGTAGAATCCGCCGAGCATGCCGCCGGCGACGAACAGCCAGGGTGCCGGCGCCTTCCAGTCGAGCGAGAGGCCCTGCAGCTTCACCACGGCGACCGCGATGATACCGAGAACGACGGCGCCCGACAGGAACGAGAAAGCGGCGGCCGCGACCGGAAGGCCGAGGCCGCGCGCCAGTTGCGAGTTGATCGGCGCCTGGATGGCGATGAAGGCGCCGGACAGGATGCCGAGCAGGGACCAGACTGCGCCCATCATCGTTCTATGCCTTACTTGACGTCGGCCGCGACCTTCAGCGACACGATCTTGTCGGGATCCTGCACCGGCTCGCCGCGCTTGATCTTGTCGACATTCTCCATGCCTTCGATAACCTGGCCCCAGACCGTGTACTGGCGATTGAGGAAGGAGGCATCGTCGAAGCAGATGAAGAACTGCGAGTTCGCCGAGTTCGGGTTCTGCGCCCGCGCCATCGAGCAGGTGCCGCGGCCGTGATTGGCGTTGGAGAATTCGGCCTTGAGGTCCGGCTTGTCGGAGCCGCCCATGCCGGCGCGCGACGGAGCGAAGGTCGGCTTCGAGGAGTTGCCGAACTTGACGTCGCCGGTCTGCGCCATGAAGCCGTCGATGACACGGTGGAACACCACGCCGTCATAGGCGCCCTCGCGAGCCAGTTCCTTGATACGCGCGACGTGACCGGGCGCAAGGTCCGGATACATTTCGATGACGACCTCGCCCTTGGTCGTTTCCATGATGAGCGCGTTCTCGCGGTCCTTGATCTCAGCCATGTCAGAAAATCCTTTTGAAAATCGAGTAGTTACTTGTTGTCGGCAGCGATGCGAACTTTGATCATGCGGTCCGGGTCCTTGACCGTGCCGTTGTCCGCCTCATCGCCCTTCTTGATCTTGTCCACCAGATCCATGCCGCTCTCCACCTTGCCGACAATGGTGTACTGCCCGTCGAGGTTCGGCGCGGGCGCGAACATGATGAAGAACTGGGAATTGGCCGAGTTCGGGTCCTGTGAGCGGGCCATGCCGACCACGCCACGGGTGAATTGCTCGGTCTGCGAGAACTCGGCAGGCAGACCGGGAAGGTCGGATCCGCCCGTGCCGACAGCCTCGGGATTAAAACCCTTCTTCATGTTGCCGAACTTGACGTCGCCGGTCTGGGCCATGAAGCCGTCGATGACGCGGTGGAAGGCGACATTGTCATAGGCGCCCTCGCGCACCAGCTTCTTGATCTGCGCCACATGCTTCGGCGCGAGATCGGGACGCAGCGCGACGGTCACGTCACCCTCCTTCAGCGTGATGATCATGGTGTTTTCCTTGTCGGCTGCCGAGGCCGGCAAGGACGCCGCCAAAACGCCGGCAAGCACGACAAGTAACGAAGCGAGCTTTTTCAGCTGCATGAGGTTCTCCGAAAGTCTTTGTTTGGGTGCATGTCGTTGCCCCAAAACCGGGATCCACTTTTGGGCGACATGCACTATTTCGCGAATTTGGCAGTGAGGGCGCCTGCGACGGCCGCCGGCACGAACGGGCGGATGTCGCCGCCCATCGACGCAATCTGGCGGACAAGTGTGGCGGTAATGGTGCGCACTGACGGGCTGGCCGGCAGGAAAACCGTCTGCAGCTCCGGCGCCATGGTCTCGTTCATGCCCGCCATCTGCATCTCATAGTCGAGATCGGTGCCGTCGCGCAGGCCGCGGATGATGATCGAGGCGCCATGCTTCCTGGCGGCGTCGATGACCAGCCCATCGAAGGAGACGACCTTGATGCGGTCGCTGTCGCGGCCGAATTCCGCCTTGGTCGCGGCCTCGATCAGCTTCACGCGTTCCTCGAAGGAAAACAGCGGCGTCTTGCCGGGATGAATGCCGATTGCAGCGTAGACGGTGTCGGCCACGGCAAGCGAAGCCTTCAACACGTCGAGGTGACCATTGGTCAGCGGGTCGAAGGAGCCGGCGTAAAGGGCGGTGCGTTCGGTCATGGCAGGCTTCTAGCGAGCCTCTCCGATAAAGGCAAATCCCATTGCTACGCCCCGTCGTGAACCTTTTCACGGACGTCAACGACAGACGAATGCGACAATCCCGAACGCTTCACACAGCATTCACCAGCTTGCCGCTTCAGGAAATGAAACCAAAGCACCATCTTTATCGTTGTGATCGCAGGAGAACACGCAAATGCTGATCTACATGCTTGCCACTGCAATGACCATCGTGATGCTGATCGCCACCGCATTCGGGTTGCACCAGGAAGCGGCGCGGGTGCGCATCAAGACCAACACCAAGCGGCTCGATGGCTTCGTAGGCCGCAACCTGTACCACCGCCGCTGACTTCCAGCCATGATCGCACCGGCCAAGGGCCGGTGGCGCGCAGTAAGGCTATTCGGGATTTCCCTCGCCCGAATCTTCTGCAGTGTCGGCTTCACCCGAAGGCGCTTCCTCGGCTTCCTCGTCCGACTGCGGCTCCGAAATCCGCTCGACCGACACCACCTTCTCACCTTCGGCGGTGTTGAAGATGGTCACGCCCTTGGTGGCGCGGCTGGCGAAGCGGATGCCATCGACCGGGACCCGGATGACGGTGCCGCCATCCGATACCAGCATGATCTGATCGTCGTTGCCGACCGGGAAGGTCGCGACCAGCCGGCCGATCTCGGCCACTTTCGAGACATCCGTGGCGCGGATGCCCTTGCCGCCGCGACCCGTCAGGCGGAAATCATAGGACGAGGAACGCTTGCCGTAGCCGTATTCGGTCACCGTCAGCACAAGCTGCTCGTGCATCTTGAGGAATTCGTAGCGCTCGTCGGAAAGCTCGGCTTCCTCGCCGATCTCCTCATTGGTCAGCGCGATCTCTTCCTCCTCGGCTGCACCGCCGGCGGCAAGCCGACGCTCTGATGCCGCACGCTTGAGATAGGCCGCGCGCTCAGCCGGTGAAGCATCTACATGTTCGATCACCGACATCGAGATCACGCGGTCGGTTTCGGCCATGGCGATGCCGCGCACGCCAACGGAATTGCGGCTCTGGAAGACGCGCACATCGGAGACCGAGAAGCGGATGCACTGGCCGGAATTCGCCGTCAGCAGCACGTCGTCATTGTCCGTGCAGGTCTCGACGCCGAGGATTTCGTCGCCTTCTTCCTCCAGCTTCATGGCGATCTTGCCGTTGCGGTTGACCTGGACGAAGTCGGACAGCTTGTTGCGTCGCACGGTGCCGCGCGTGGTCGCGAACATCACGTCGAGCTCGCCCCAGCTCGTCTCGTCCTCCGGCAGCGGCATGATGGTGGTGATGCGCTCGCCCTGCTCGAGCGGCAGCATGTTGATCAGCGCCTTGCCGCGCGACTGCGGGTTGCCGACCGGCAGGCGCCAGACCTTTTCCTTGTAGACGATGCCGCGCGAGGAGAAGAACAGCACCGGCGTATGCGTGTTGGCGACGAATAGCCGGGTGACGAAATCCTCTTCCTTGGTCGACATGCCGGAGCGGCCCTTGCCGCCGCGGCGCTGCGCCCGGTAGAGCGACAGCGGCACGCGCTTGATGTAGCCGGAATGGCTGACCGTGACGACCATGTCCTCGCGCTGGATCAGGTCTTCGTCTTCCATGTCCGCCCCGCCCTCGGCGAGTTCCGTGCGGCGCGGCGTGCCGAACTCGTCGCGGACGGCGATCAGCTCGTCCTTGACGATCTGCTGGATGCGCGCGCGAGAAGACAGGATGTCAAGGTAATCAAGGATTTCAGCGCCGATCTTGTTTAACTCGTCGGCGATCTCGTCGCGGCCGAGCGCGGTCAGGCGCTGCAGGCGCAGGTCGAGGATGGCGCGGGCCTGCTCCTCGGATAGATTGTAGGTGCCGTCCTCGTTGATGCGGTGGCGCGGATCATCGATCAGCTGGATCAGCGGAGCGACGTCGTGCGATGGCCAGCGCCGTTCCATCAACTGCTCGCGCGCCGTCTGCGGATCTGGCGCGGTGCGGATCAGCTTGATCACCTCATCGATGTTGGCGACGGCGATAGCGAGACCGACCAGCACATGGGCGCGCTCGCGCGCCTTGCGCAGAAGATATTTCGTGCGCCGGCTGATAACCTCCTCGCGGAAGCCGACAAAGGCCTTCAGCATGTCGATCAGCGTCAGCACTTCCGGCTTGCCGCCGTTCAGCGCGACCATATTGGCGCCGAACGAGGTCTGCAGCGGCGTGAAGCGGTAAAGCTGGTTCAAAATGACATCGGCGACCGCCTCGCGCTTGAGCTCGACGACGACACGGTAGCCCTGGCGGTCGCTCTCGTCGCGGATGTCGGAGATGCCCTCGATGCGCTTCTCGCGCACGAGTTCGGCCATCTTCTCGATCATCGCCGCCTTGTTCACCTGATAGGGAATCTCGGTGATGATGATCGATTCACGGTCGTTGCCGCGCGCCTCGATGTTGACGCGGCCGCGCATGACGATCGAGCCGCGGCCCGTCGAATAGGCATTGTAGATGCCGGAGCGGCCAAGCACGATGCCGCCGGTCGGGAAATCCGGACCGGGCACGATCTCCATCAGCGCAGGCAGGTCGATCGCCGGATTGTCGATGATGGCGATGGCGCCGTTGCAGACTTCGGCCAGATTGTGCGGCGGGATGTTGGTGGCCATGCCGACGGCGATGCCGCCCGAGCCGTTGACGAGCAGGTTCGGGAAGCGGGCCGGCAGCACCTTGGGCTCGGTGGCGGAGGCGTCGTAGGTGTCCTGGAAATCGACGGTTTCCTTGTCGATGTCCTCCAGCAGCTCATGCGCAACCTTGGTCAGCCGGGACTCGGTGTAGCGCATCGCCGCCGGCGGGTCGCCGTCGATCGAGCCGAAATTGCCCTGACCGTCGATCAGGGGCACGCGCAGCGACCAATCCTGGGCCATGCGCACCAGCGCGTCATAGATCGAGGCGTCGCCATGCGGATGGTATTTACCCATCACGTCGGCGACCGGGCGCGCCGACTTCACATATTTGCGGTTCCAGTGATAGCCGCTCTCATGCGAGGCATAGAGGATGCGGCGGTGCACCGGCTTCAGGCCGTCGCGCACGTCAGGCAGCGCCCGACTGACGATCACGCTCATGGCGTAATCGAGATAGGAGCGCTGCATCTCCTCGATGATCGAAATCGGCTCGATGCCGGTGGGGCCGCCCTCCGGCCCGCGCGGTGTCTTCTGGTCGGTCAAATCAGGTCACAATCCAGTCGGGAATCACTCGCCGCTTATATAGGAAGCCGGGCTGAAACTCCAATGGCTACCACACTTTTCCAAAGACAATTTCGGCGGCAATTTCAAATGGATACCGCTGATTGCGACGATATGGCCAAAGCCACACTTTGAGCTCGCAGGCCAAGTCGATCCCGAACGGCCTTGGCTAATGCCCGCGTCTGCCCGCCCGTTTGCAGCGGTAGGCGCCGGGCGCTTCTCCCATCTCGCGCCGGAACCTCCGGTTGAAGGTCGAAAGGTCGTTGAAGCCGGCATCGAAAGCAATCGTCGAGATCGCTTCGTTCGACGCGCACAGCCGCACCGCGGCCCGATGCAGCCTGGTCCTCAGCAGGAACTGATAGGGCGTCATGCCGGCGACATGACGGAACGTGCGCAGGAAATGATACGGGCTGGTCGCCGTGCCGTCGGCGAGTTCGGTCAGCGAAAGCGGGCGATCGGCGTTGAGCTCGATCAAACGCACCGCCTCGGCTACGCGTTTCTGGTCGCGGGCGCTGGGTGTCCAGGCAACCTCGGACGAATTGGCCGCAGCCCCGACCACCGCGCAGGCAATGCGCAGACCGAGTTCCTCGAACGCCTCGCCGTCGCCCGTTTGCTGCGCCGCCTCCGCTTGCGCCAGCAACGGCGCCAGCACCGGCAAGGGCGGCAGGCGTGGGTCGGCAAAGCCGAGCCGGCTTGCGCCCGGCACATCGGCGACGACGCGCTCCATATAGGCCGGCGAAAAATGGAAGGAGAGGCAGCGGTCGCCGGCGCCGTGCTCGTGGCCGCACTCGTAGCAGGCGCCCGGATTGCCGAGCAGGATGGCGCCTGGAGCAAGCATTGCGGTGCCTTGGCGCGTCCGGTAGCGGAACGTGCCTCTGGTCACGGCGGCGAGGCAGAAACCGCGATGCTGTTCCTCAAACGGGCGGTCGCCGGCGCGAGCCGTGCAGATCACGTCGGACACCTGCCAGCCATGCCCTGAGGCCAGGTTTTTCTCAGTCGTCGCCATCGCGAAAAAATAGCAATTTTTCCCAAGCCCAGAACCCCGCCATGCCCCTATTGCTCGCCTCTCCTGACAAACGAGGCAGCAACCATGACCGATCCCTTTGCCGAAGCCCTGCACAGCGACGCTCCCAATCCGGATCTCGCCGAGAAGCTCAAACTCTACGGCCGCTTCATCGGCGCCTGGACCTTCGACGCCACGCGCACGCTGGAGGACGGCACCAGGCTAACCGGGCGCGGCGAGGTGCATTTCGGCTGGGTTCTGGAGGGCAGGGCGGTCCAGGACGTCTGGATCCTGCCGGCGCGGAATGCCGGGGTGCAAGCCTCTCTCGGGCCATGGACCTTCTACGGCACGACGTTGCGCGTCTACGACCCCGGCGCGGACGCCTGGCATATCTTCTGGAGCGATCCGCGCAACCAGTATTACAGCCGCCAGCTCGGCCGCGCCGAAGGCGACACAATCGTGCAGATCGGCGCCGACGGCACCGGCTCCTCGGTGCGCTGGAGCTTTTCGCACATCACCGAGAACGCCTTCCGCTGGCTTGGCGAGCGTTCGCATGACGGCGGCAAAACCTGGCGCATGGAGGTCGAGTTCCTGGCGCGGCGCTCGACTCCAGCCTGACCGATCAACCACCTGTAATCATGGAGAAAACGATGCTTGACCATATCTCGATCGGCGTCCGCGACTGCGACGCCTCGAAACGCTTCTACGACGCCGCTTTGGAGCCCCTCGGCTACTCGTGCCTCAGCCAGTCACCCGGCTCGCTCGGCTACGGCGCCAGGACCGTAGAACTCTGGGTCAATGAGGCCGGCCGGCCGGTCCCGGCCGACGCGGACTCCGGCCTGCACTTCTGCTTTGCCGCACCGACACGCGCCGGCGTCGACGCTTTCCATGCGGCGGCCTTGCTTGCGGGTGGCAAGGACAATGGCCGGCCCGGCCTGCGCGTCGCCTATGGCGACAACTACTACGCCGCCTTCGTAATCGACCCTGACGGCTACCGGCTCGAGGCTTATTGCAGCAAAGCTGAATAGCCGGCTGAAATCCTCCCGTCCTGTTCCCACCGCTCCCGCTTTGCTCTACGAATGCAGGGCTTGGGCTTCGCCAGGCGGGAGGGGACCAGCGATGCCGAGCTTCGACACCCTGTTCAACGCCTTCGTCACCATCCTGGTGACCATCGATCCGCCCGGGCTGGCACCGCTCTTCCTCGCCGTCACGCGTGGCATGAACCGGGACGAGCGCCAGCAAGTCTCGGTGCGAGCTTCGGTGATCGGCTTTCTGGTGATGGCGTTGTTCGCCGTCGCCGGCGCCTCGATCCTGTCGGTGTTCGGCATCACGCTGCCGGCCTTCCGCGTCGCCGGCGGCTTCCTGCTTTTCTTCATCGCCTTCGAAATGGTGTTCGAGCGCCGTCAGGACCGCAAGGAGAAGATCGGCGACGTCGCCATCACCAAGGACATGATCCACAACATCGCCGCCTTTCCGCTGGCGATCCCGCTGATCGCCGGTCCCGGCGCGATATCGGCGACAGTGCTGCTGTCAGGACACTTCGAGGGCTTTGCGGCGCAAGCGGCGCTGGTCGGCATCATCGCGATCTGTCTTGTGCTCACCTTTCTGGTGTTCGTGCTGGCAGAGCGCATCGACCGCATCCTCGGTCAGACCGGCCGCTCGATCCTGACGAGGCTGCTCGGCGTCATCCTGGCGGCGCTTGCGGTGCAGTTCGTCGCCGACGGCGTCAGGGCGCTGATGGCTGCCTGAGCAGCATCCCTACTGCCTTATTTCACTGCTGTATCGACCACCTCGAAATCATGCGTGACGGCCGCCGTCTTGGCCATCATCGCGGTGGCCGAGCAGTATTTCTCGATCGACAGGTCGATCGCCCTTTTCACCTTGTCGTGCGACATCGCGCGACCCTTGACGATGAAATGCATGTGGATGCGGGTGAAGACGCGCGGTTCCGTCTCGGCACGATCCGCGTCCAGCTCGACCACGCAGTCCTCGACCGCCTCGCGACCTTTTTCGAGGATATGGACCACGTCGTAGGCCGAGCAGCCGCCGGTGCCGATCAGCACCAGCTCCATTGGGCTCGGCCCTGGCGTCCGGCCTTCCGGCCCACGCGCCGTGCCCAGCACGACTTTGTGACCGCTGCCGGACTCGCCGACAAAGGTGCGTTCCTCAACCCATTTGACGCGTGCTTTCACGATGATCTTCCTTAGACGCTGCTTTGCAAGCGGACTATCGCCGCAACTATCAACTATAGGCAATTCCGGACGGAAAACCGCGACGCACTTTCGCTCGAAATTGTTTATTGGCCGAATACGACCGTGTGCATGATGCGGCCGGGCACCAACGTGAAGATGCCGGCGCCGATCAGCGCAAATAGGTAGAGCTTGATCATGGCGCTGCGATGCGCGGCCACTTTATGGGTGTGCGCATACCAGACCGCCAGCGGGGCGGTGACAACCACCAGGATCGACAGGATGTGGATCGGGCTGAACGGCCCGATCAGGCGTATCCGCTGGATCCAGAAGCTCGAGACGGCGACGACCAGCATCAGCGCGGCCCAGGCATAGCCCAAGACGCGGTGGCGTGTCGTGCCTTTCGGCAATGCCAGTTGCGCCCCGCCTATCGCCAGCGCGGCGAAGGCGGCGAACGCGTGCCATGGAATGGGAGGAGGCGCTGTCAGCAACGGTCCGAGCGACATCGCGCCTTCCCCTCAAACGACGATTGCGAGACCTTCAGAACGGAATCTCGTCATCCAGCTCGCGCGATGAACCACCGCCACCGCCCCTGGAACCGCCACCGCCGCCACGGCTGAAGCCTTCGTTCGGGCCCGACTGGCCGAAATCGGAACCCCGGCTGTTGCCGCCGCCGGCATAACTGCCGACCTGGCCGCCGCCTTCGCCGCGCGCGTCGAGCATCTGCAGCTCGCCACGGAATTTCTGCAGTACGACCTCGGTCGTGTAGCGATCGTTGCCGGTCTGGTCCTGCCATTTGCGCGTCTGCAGCTGGCCCTCGACATAGACCTTCATGCCCTTCTTCAAATACTGCTCCGCCACCTTGGCGAGCTGGTCGTTGAAGATGACGACATTGTGCCACTCCGTCTTTTCCTTGCGCTCCCCGGAATTCTTGTCGCGCCAGCTTTCCGACGTGGCGATGCGGATGTTGACGACCGGGTCGCCCGAATTCAGGCGGCGGATTTCAGGGTCCGCCCCGAGATTGCCGACCAGAATGACCTTGTTGACGCTACCCGCCATCGTACTTCTCCGCGCTCATCCGAAACAAATTTTAAGTCGCTCACCTTACAGCCTGCGGTTCGCCCATGCCCGCGAAGGCTGGCTTTTCCCACAAGGTTTTTGTTCTCTCTTCGTTCTAGTCTTGACCGCTGTTTCTGTCAAGGAATGTCAGCAACAGGTAGTATTCCTGGGCAGGAAACAAGGGGGATATCGGAATGAACGTTGTTTCGCATGAGGATCAGCCGCGCGAAACGTGGCGCGCCGGAGTCGAAACCCGCATGCATGTTGCCGCCGCCAATGGCGCGGCGGGCCTTTGCATATTCGAGCAGTGGGTCGGACCGGGTAGCGGCGCACCAACGCATGCGCACAAAGTCGAGGAAGTACTGACGGTGATTGCCGGCGAAGCCGAAATGTGGGTCGACGACCGACGGGCCGTGCTTGCCGCCGGGCAGTCCCTGATCATTCCCGCGCACCGCAAGCATGGCTTTCGAAACGTAGCTTCCGGCACGCTTCACATCCATGCCGTGCTCGCATCGCCAATCTTCGAGGCAAGCTTCGACGGAGCGGCGGAGCCGGTGAGACGCTGGACGGCCTAAAACGGCGCTTGCCAAACCAATAAGTATCAACTTATGCTTTGTGCATGATCGAAGCAGAGATTTTCCGGGCGCTGGCCGATCCGACACGCCGGGCCGTCTACGAGCGGCTCGCGGCCGGCGAATTGACGGTGTCCGAGCTGCGCGCCGGCGTGAGCGTGTCGCAGCCGGCCGTCTCACAGCATCTTGCCGTGCTGCGCGGCGCCGGACTGGTGATCGAGCGGCGCGCCGGCCGCAACGCCTATTACCGCGCCGACCCGCAAGGACTCGATCCCTTGCTCGGCTGGATCGAACGCTACCGCGCCTTCTGGCCGGAGCGCATCGAGCGTTTGAAGAGGGTTCTGAAGGAAATGGACCAATGACGATTGCCAAACACCCGGCAGCGGCCAACGCGCCGCTCAGCTTCGAATGCGAGCTTCCCGATCCGCCGGAAAAAGTCTGGCGGGCGCTCACCGAGCCGGAACTGCTCGCCGCGTGGCTGATGCCCAACGACATCAAGCCGGCGATCGGTGAGCGCTTTGCCTTCGCCGGACCAAACGCGCCAATCGAGTGCGAAGTGCTCGAGGCCGACCCCGGCAAGCTGCTCCGCTATTCCTGGCGCGAGCGACCGGGCGTGGAC
>NZ_RZSV01000092.1:0-21156 GCF_004023205.1 Mesorhizobium sp. M1A.F.Ca.IN.020.03.2.1
GGGCTTCTTGGGGGCTAAAGACGGGGGGCGCGACCGACGGTCGCCCGCTCGTCTTCGGCATCCGTCCGGAGGACGTCTATCTGGAAGGCGGCGCGCCGGTCGAGGCTAAGGTCCACGATGTCGAGAACCACGGCGTCGAGAAGATCGTGACGCTGAGGGTCGGCGACACGATGCTGAGAGCCACCGTGCCGGCGAGAACCGCCGTCGAAATCGAGCAGCCGGTCCGCTTTGCCTGGAACGCGGACAAGGTGGTGCTGTTCGATAAGGGCAGCGGGGTGAGCCTGCGGCACGCCGGATAGCGGGCGGACCGGCCGATTGCTGTCGGCTTGCACTTACTTCGGCAGATAGGTCTCGTAGGGCGTGTCGTTGATCAGCAGGATCACGCATTCGGTGTCGGACAGGCAGGCATCGTCATGCATCTCGTTGGCTTTCTGGGTCCAGTAGGAGCCCGGCGGCAACTCGACCCTGGTCGCCTCGCCGCCCTGGATCTGCCAATGCGCCCAGAGCCCCTTGATGACCACGGCGCGATAGTCGGCGGTGTGCGCGTGGACCGGTGCGCGCCAGTTCCCGGGAACTTTGAGCAGCGTGCCGGCCGCGCCCTCGGTCCGCGAGCCCCATAGCGGGCCGAGGCGCTGCGGCTGGTCCGGCGCTTCGACGACATAAGGGATCTTGTCGGCCGTCAGATAGCTGTCTTCAAGGCCGAATGCCTGCCCCGGAGAGATGGTGAGCGCGGCGAGCGCAAGCGCTGCGAGTTGATTAGCCATGAGCGGTTCCTCCTCGGCTCAGCTTAGGCAATCCCTGTCGGTGAAGAATGACGCGTCGTCCAAAAGACTTGGCAATTCCTCCAGCGTGGTAGCGTCCTGAACGCCGGCTGTCAGGATTGCTCGCCGCCGCCATTGCGCAGATGGCTCGGCGCGACACCCATCACCCGCTTGAAGGCGCGGCTGAAGGAAGCTTCCGAATCGTAGCCCAGTTTCGCCGCCACGACAGACACCCGCATGCCGTCGCGGGCGAGCCATTGCCGCGCCTGATGCATGCGCACGCGCAGCACATATTTGGCCGGCGTCTCGCCGACCACGGTGGCGAAGCGCTGCGCGAAGGCGGAGCGAGACGCGCCCATCAATCGGGCCAGGGCCCCGACCGTCCAATCCCGGTCGGGCTGCAGATGAATAGCGGCGAGCACCTTGCCGACGTCAGGATTGCGCACCGCGGCGATCCATCCGGTCGCGTCGCCGCAGCCGTTCTCTACCCAGGAGCGGATGATTGTGGCGGCGAGCACGTCAGCCAGGCGGGCGAGAATGCCGCCCGAGCCGACCCGGTCCATCGTCACCTCGCCAGCCATCGCATCGAGCAGATGCTGGATGCCCGGCGCGTTCGCCATCAGCTTATGCGCCTGCATCAGGTCGGGCATCATGTCGAGCAGCGGATGCGAGCCGTCGAGATTGAAATGCATGCTGCCGCAAAACAGCAAGGTCTTGCAGCCGTCGCAGCCGTTGGAGACGTCATAGATGTTCTCGCAGACCGGCTCGATCGTGTAGCGGCCGATCGGCACGGGCGGAACGCCCGGCGCGCTCGCCAGCACATGCTCATCGCCACGCGGGATCAAGAGCGCGTCGCCGACAGAGAGCTCGATCCATTCCTTGGCCGGTGAGAACAGCCAGCAGCCCTGTTGGCCGATGAAATGGAACCGCGCCGCCTTCTGCGCGGGGAAGGAAACGGCCCACGGTTCGCCCAGCACGCAGCGGCCATAGTCGACGCCGTCGAGCCGCAATCCGCGCAGCATGTCGGTCAGCGGATCGCCGGACGCCGGGAATGTGGTTTTGGACGAATTGTAATTCATTCCGGCGTTTCTAGCATGGAAACTCCAGCCGGTCACTCCCTATGTTGCACTGCAGCGTCGCGCGCCAGGCCTGCAACGGGTGGATCCCGAACTGGCGGTCTTCCAAATGGCGCCGCAAAACAGATCGGAGATTTCCCATGACCGAACCCGCCACAGGCGTCATCGATGCCGCTGTTCTCGATAGAACCGAAGCCGAGGAGCGAAGCGAGCCTGTATGGGGCGCGGTGGTCTCGCTGGCGCTCGGCGTGTTTGGGTTGGTGACCGCCGAATTTCTGCCCGCTAGCCTGCTGACGCGGCTGGCGCAGGATCTCGGCGTCAGCGAAGGCGCCGCCGGCCAGGCCGTGACGGCGACGGCCGTCGTCGGCGCGATCGCAGCACCCACGATGGCCATCGTCACCAAGCGGCTGGACCGCAGGCTGGTCATGTGGCTGCTCACCTTGCTTCTGATCGTCTCCAACCTGCTTGCCGCCTTCGCCTCCTCGCTCACAATGCTGCTTCTTGCCCGCGTGGTGCTGGGCGTCGCGCTCGGCGGCTTCTGGTCGATGTCGGCCGCCATGGCGATGCGACTGGTGCCGATGCGGCTGATGCCGCGCGCAATGTCGATCATCCTGACCGGCGTATCGGTGGCGACCGTCACCGCGGCGCCGGTCGGCGCCTATGTCGGCGACATCTGGGGCTGGCGTACGGCCTTCATGATCGCGGCGGTCGTCGGCGCGCTGACGCTGCTCGTACAGCTTGCCACCATCCCCAGCCTGCCGCCGACGGCCGTGGCGAGCTTTCGCACGCTGATCGAGGTACTGAAGCGGCGGACGATCCGCATCGCCCTGCTGGTCGTGCTGCTCGTCGCCTCGGGACAGTTTGCCGGCTTCACCTATGTGCGGCCATTCCTGGAGACGGTGCCGGTCATGCCGATCGAGACCATCTCGCTGGTTCTGCTCGCCTATGGCATCGGCGGCTTCTTCGGCAATTTCGCCGGCGCTTTCCTGGCCGAGCGCAATCTGAAGCTTGCGGTCGGACTGGCGCCGCTGCTGATCGCGCTGTCGGCGCTTGCCATGCTCACCATCGGCGCTTCACCGGTGATTGCGGCAATCGCAGTTGCGGCATGGGGCTTTGCCTTCGGCGCGGTGCCGGTCGGGCTGCAGACTTGGCTGGTGCGCGCCGCTCCCGACCAGGCCGAGAGCGCCGGCGGCCTGATGGTCGCGACGTTCCAGGTGGCGATCGCGCTGGGCGCAGTCTTCGGCGGCCTGCTGGTCGACCATGCCGGCGTCGCCAGCGCATTCGGCTACGGTGCCATGGCAACGCTGCTCGCAGCGCTGGTGACTTTCGCCGTCGGGCCGAAACAGGCTGAATAACCTTGGACGCCGACAAGCCAGCCGGTACGGCCGGCTTGTCGGCAGGGCGATGCAGTCTGGGCTAAGCCGAGCGGCCGTCGAACTCGAAAACCTCGATAGCGGCGAGATCGATGCCGTCGAGGCAATTGATGTTGATGTAGGCGCTGCGCTCGCTGCCTTGACTGACATCCTCGGCGAAGGGATGGATGCCGCAGGTCCGGCAGAAGCGATGCGCGATCGAGCCCTTGCCGAAGGTGTATTTGCCGAGGTCGTCGCCCCAGGCAACCAGGCGCATGCTGGCGTGTGGCACGGCCCAGAGCAGCGCCCCCTTGCGCGCGCAGATCGAGCAGTTGCAGCGCACCGCGCCGCCGAGCTCGCCTGCGACCTCGAAAGCCACCTTGCCGCAGTGGCAACTGCCTTTGTACAGCATCAGTCTCTTCCTATCGCTGGCAGGTGCAAAGGCACCCTTGCCGGGTTATCCATCCGCTAGCCAAATTGGCTGCCTTAAAAGACGTTGCATCCTTGCGGAGTCCGACATCGACATGCAATCCGTGCGCGACCGTCTCGAAATCATCCTGTCACGTCTTGCCAATCGCGCGGCTGACGAAAAGGTCTACGTCAAGCAGTATGCGCAGGCGGCGCTCGCCGCAGCGGATGCAGCCGACGCGCGGCAAAGAGCCGGGGTCTGCCTCGGGCCGCTCGATGGCGTGGTCGTGTCGATCAAGGATCTGTTCGATGTCGCCGGCGAGCCGACCCGGGCAGGCTCGGCGATGCTCGCCGGTGCTCAGCCCGCCGCGCAGGACGCGGCGATCGTGCGCCGGCTGCGCCAGGCGGGCGCAGTGATCCTCGGCAAGACCAACATGACCGAATTCGCCTTCACCGCGATCGGCGACAACCTGCACTACGGCACACCGGGCAATGCGGCGGATGCCAGCCTGATCCCGGGCGGTTCTTCATCGGGCGCCGGCGTTGCGGTGGGCGAAGGCAGCAGCCAGATCTCGATCGGCTCGGACACGGGCGGCTCGGTTCGCATCCCGGCCTCGCTCAACGGCGTCGTCGGCTTCAAGCCGACGGCCCGGCGCGTGCCTTTGGACGGCGCCTTTCCGTTGTCGGCGACACTGGATTCGATCGGGCCGCTCGCCCGCAGCGTCGGTGATTGCGCGGTTGCCGACGCGATCATGGCGGGGGGGGAGCCGATGGCGCTTCATCCGATCCCGCTCGCCGGTCTGCGCATCGGTGTTCCGCGCGGCCGGCTCTTTGATGACACGCAAGCCGACGTCGCCGCGGCCTTTGAGGCGTGCACCAGCCAGATGGAGCGGGCAGGGGCGCGCGTTGCCGATCTATCGATCGATGACCTCATTGGCGGGATGCGCGCGGCGACCATGCGCGCCTCGATCGCGTCGATGGAGGGTGCGGAGGTGCATGCCGACTGGCTGGCGACCGGGGCCTCGGTGCCCGTCGACCCACATGTCAGCGGGCCTTTGTCGCGCGCGCGGACGGTTCCCGCTTCCGCCTATATCAGGACAATCCGTCGCCGGGCGGAACTGGTCGCGGCCATGACGGAACGGCTGCAAGCGGTCGACGCGCTTGCTCTGCCGACCGTGCCGATGGTCGCGCCGTCGATCGTGGCGATGGCCGGCGACGAAGCGCTACGCGACAGGACGGAAGGCTTGCTCCTGCGCAACACGCAGGTCGCCAACCAGTTCGATCTCTGTGCAATCTCGCTGCCGATGCCGGGCACCAAGCTGCCGGCCGGGCTGATGCTGGTGGCGAGGCATGGGCACGACCGACGTCTGCTCGGAATTGCTGCCGCGGTGGAGGCTTTGCTGAGCGGTTGAGGTGGTGCAGCGGCGCAATCAGTCGGCCGGAAAGCGCCGACGGTAACGCTCGATCACTTCCGGATTCCGCAGGTTGACCGGCAGCTTGTCGGCAAGCACCAGCAAGGCCTCGTTCGCAGCGCCGACGCCCATGCGCATCATCGATTCCTCGGTGATGCCGGCCATATGCGGAGTGATGATGACGTTGTCGAAGCTGAAATAGGGATGGCTCGGCGGCAGCGGCTGGGTCGCAAAGACGTCGAGCGCCGCACCGCCGATACGGCCTTTTCGCAGCGCTTCAATCAGCGCCTCGTCATCGACCACCGGCCCGCGCGAGACATTGATCAACAGCGCATTGGGCTTCATGCGGGCGATGCGCTCGCGGCTGATCAGGCCGCGCGTCTCCTCGGTCAGCGGGCAGCAGAGCACGATGATGTCGCTCTGCTCGACCAGCGCGTCTATCGACAGGAAACCGACGCGCTCGGGCGCCGGGCGCAGGCTGCGCGTCGTCGCCACGACCTTGAGGTCGAAGCCGTGCGCGGCGATGTGGCCGACGGCCTGGCCGACGGCGCCGAGGCCGACAATGCCGATCGTCTTGCCGGCGAGCTCGCTGGTTGAATTGGCGTGCTCGCGCCCGGCGAGCCAGCCCTTGGCGCGCAGGTCGCGATCCATGATGCGGAAGCGCCTGAGCAGCGCCAGCGCCGTGAACACCACATGTTCGGCCACTGAGCGGGCATTGACGGCCGGCACGTTCGCCACCAGCACGCCGGCGGCGGTGGCCGCCTCGACCGGGATCATGTCCAGTCCCGCGCCATGGCGGATCGCGGCGCGCAACAGGGACGCGCCTGCGAACAGCTCCGGCGGCAGCGGCGCTCGGACGATGACGATGTCGGCGTCTTTCGCCTCGGCAGCCAGCGTTTTTGCATCGAGCGCGGAGGCGACGACCAGCCGGCCGGCTCCCGCCAGCATGCCTGTCGCGCGCGGATGTAGCGGGTGCGTCGACAGGATCTTGCGCATGAAGCTCAGGCCCTTTCGAGCGCCGCGCTTTTCGGCTCGGTCCAGCGACCTTCGATGATCCCCTTCCAGTAGCTCTCGGCCCCTTGCAGGTGCGCACTCATCAGCGCCTGGGCGAGGTTGCCGTCGCGGCGCAACAGCGCCTCGTAGATCTGGATGTGTTCGGCATGCGAGCGCATGCTGCGCTCCAGATCGTTGAAATAGATCGGCAGGCGCTGCTCGCCCATCAGGTAGTAGACGCTGCAGATGTTGTGAAAGACGCCGTTCTTGGTCGCTCGCACGATCTCGAGGTGGAACTCGCGGTCTTCCTTGGCGAGGCCTTCGCCGGCGGCGATGCGCTCCTCGGAAGCCTTCAGGATCTCGCGCAGCCGCTCGAAATTCTCCTCGGTGGCGCGTGAGCAGGCAAGCTCGGCCGCCTTGATCTCGTGGATCTTGCGCAGCTCGACGGTCTCGTAGATCTGCACCGGATCCAGCGGCAGGCCCGCGCGGGCGAAAAGCGCTAACGCTTCCACGCTCGCCTGCTTGGTATCGATATAGATGCCGGACTTGGCGCGGCGCTCGACGATGCGCATCGCTTCGAGGATGGCAAGCGCCTCGCGGATCTGGCCGCGGCTGACGGCGAAATGCTCCGCCAGCTCGCGCTCCGACGGCGTGCGGCCCGACTCCTTGTCCGAGTTGGAGAACAGATAGGCGGCGAGTTCCGCAAGAAGGTTCTTTTCTTTCATCGTCAAATGCGTAGCGCGTGCGCCTCCAGGAATCGCTCCGAAACGGTGAAACCCAATCCGGGCTTTTCAGGGATCGCTATCATACCGTCCTTTGCTTCGACAGTCTCCTCGACGAGATCGTGGATCATCGGATTGGCGCCCAGCGAATACTCGACGATGAAGGTCGCGGGGGAAGCCGCGCAGACATGCAGTCCGGCGAAGAAGCAGGGCGCGCCGGCCCACAGATGCGGCGCGAAGCGCAGGTTGAAGGCGCTGGCGATGGTGCCGATCTTCATCGCCTCGCTGATGCCGCCGCAGAAGGCGGGATCAGGCTGGAAGATGTCGGCCGATTTCAGCACGGCCAGATCGCGAAAGGCATAGCGGGTCGCCTCGCTCTCGCCGGTGGCGATCGGGGTCGAACCGGACGCGCGCACCTCGGCCATACCGTGCTTGTCGTCGGCGATCACCGGCTCCTCGAACCAAGCCAGATCGAGATCGGCGGTGAGGCTGATGAAGCGCTTGGCCTCGGCGACGGTGTAGGTGCCGTGCGCGTCCACCATCAGTTCGACGTCAGGACCGATCGCTTCCCTGGCGGCGCGGACGCGCGCGGCCGAGATATGCGGGGCGCCGTCCATGGCGCCGATGCGCATCTTCAGCGCCTTGAAACCGCCTTTGGCGATATAGGATTTGAGCTGGTCGCCGATGGTATCGGCTGGCGCCCAGCCGCCCGAGGCATAGGCCTGCATGCGCTCGACCTTGCGGCCGCCGAGCAGCCGCCAGACCGGCTGCCCCAGCGACTTGCCGAGGATGTCCCAAAGCGCGATGTCGACCGCGCTGATCGCCGCCACGCTCATGCCGCGCCGCGCCAGCTGGGGCATGGCATGGCCGGCATGGGCCGCCGTGTGGTGTCGCACGCCGTTGTAGAGCATCTCCCAGATGATGCCGATATCGGCCGGATCACGGCCGATGAGCTGCGGCGCAATTTCGTGGTTCAGCATGTGGACCAGCGCGCCATAGCTGCCGGCGCTGCCGGCGGCGTTCTTGCCCTCGCCCCAGCCGACCAGGCCGTCGTCGGTCTCGACGCGCAGGATGGCGGCGTCGAACGTCGTCACCTGACCGAAGTCGCTGCGATGCTGCTTTGCGACTTCGATCGGTATACGAACCCACCAGGCCTGGACGCTTTTTATACGCATCTTGATCCCCGGCCCGCCGCCCGGCCAGGACGGTAGGGCTAAGCTCCAAATCGGACCGTCTACTTGATCAGCGGCAGCAGCGTTTCGGCGGTGATGCGCATCTGATCGGTGTAGAACTTCTCGGTGAGCACGCTGGAGCCGTGATCCTGGATGAATTTGAGTTGCTCGGGCGAGATGTCGACCGGGTTGCGCTCCACCATCTCCGGATAGGGGGCGGCCGGCGTGCGGTCGACCGGCGCGACGAACTCGTTGGTCAGCGCGCCGTCATAGCCGATCTCCTTCAGCGTGCCGACGATCTTCGGCCAGTCGATCTGGCCGAGACCCGCGGCGAAGCGGTTGTTGTCGGCGACATGGAAGTCGTAGAGGCGCTTGCCGACCTGGCGGATGGCGTCATAGACGTTAAATTCCTCCATATGGATGTGGTAGGCGTCGAGGCAGACGCCGCATTCCGGGCTCACCGCATCCGCGAGCGCGAGCGCCTGGGCACCACGATTGAAGAGGTAGGTCTCGAAGCGGTTGAGCGGCTCGACGGCGATCTTGACGCCGACCTTCTTGGCATGCGCGAAGCATTCGCGCGTGGCGTCCACCACCCAGCCCCACTCTTCCGCCTCCGTGCCGTCGGGCACCACCTTGCCGACGGTGGCGGGAACCAGCGTGATGATCTCGCCGTCAAGCTCGCTGACCATGGTCAGCACGTCTTTGACATATTGTACCGATCGCTCGCGCTGGCCCTGGTTCTTGGCGGCAAGGTTGCGTTCGCCCAGCATCAGCGTCACCGAACCCCAGCAACGTATGCCGTGCTCCTTCAGGAGCGCGCGCGTTTCCTTGGTTTTGTACTGCTCGGGCTCACCGGAAATCTCGATCGACTCATAGCCGAACTTCTTGATGCGCTTCAGCGTCACCTCCAGCGGCTCCGCCCGCATCCAGTTGTGCGTCGAAAGATGCATGGTCTGTCCTTCCCAGAATTCGCCTGTCACGTTTTTCGCGACGTTCTCCACCGAGCCCGTCGCATGATCTCCTCCCCACGGCGTTCCAGTGTTTTTTCTCGAAACTGGTTCGACCAATTGGGCCTGACAGAACCTCTACAGCAAATTCACAGTAACGGCAAGGAGACCACCTAGTGGGCTCAACTCATCAGTCAATGCTTTGATTTGAATAGATTAAGATCCCTTTCGGCAATCGTGCGGATCGCATTCCAGCTGTTTCTGGCCGCTTGACCAAACAGCCGTATTTGGTAATACCAGAATGCCGCTGCTTGTCGGCGCCGAGACGAACGGTCGAAGAGGCTAGCCCTCGCTTCAATCGGCGCTATGCTTGGTCCATGAAAACGAGAGAGGGAGGATGCCGATGTCGACGACGATGAAGGGTCCCGGCCTGTTTCTGGCGCAGTTCGCGGGCGACGCCGCGCCGTTCAATTCGCTGGCTTCGATCACCAAATGGGCGGCCGGGCTCGGCTACAAGGGCGTACAGATCCCGACCTGGGACGGACGCCTGTTCGATCTGAAAAAGGCGGCGTCATCGAAAACCTATTGCGACGAGGTCAAGGGCATCTGCACTGAAGCCGGCGTCGAGATTACCGAACTGTCGACGCACCTGCAGGGGCAGTTGGTGGCGGTGCATCCGGCTTACGACGCGCAGTTCGACGGGTTTGCGCCACCCGAGGTGCACAACAATCCGAAGGCCCGGCAGAAATGGGCGGTCGAGCAGATGGAATTCGGCGCCAAAGCATCGAAGAATCTCGGCCTCCAGGCGTCGGTAAGCTTCAGCGGCGCGCTCGCCTTCCCGTACCTCTATCCGTGGCCACAGCGGCCGCCTGGGCTGATCGAGGAAGCGTTTGCCGAGCTTGGCAAGCGCTGGAAGCCGATCCTCGACGTCTATGATGAGAACGGCGTCGATATCGGCTACGAGATCCATCCAGGCGAGGACGTGTTCGACGGCGCGACCTTCGAGATGTTCCTCGACGCGGTCGGCGGCCACAAGCGTTGCAACATCAACTACGACCCGTCGCACTTCCTGTTGCAGCAGCTCGACTATCTCGAGTTCATCGACATCTACCACGAGCGGATCAAGGCCTTCCACGTCAAGGATGCCGAGTTCAACCCGACGGGGCGGCAAGGCGTCTATTCGGGCTATCAGGGCTGGGTGAACCGGGCCGGGCGTTTCCGTTCCCTCGGCGACGGGCAGGTCGATTTCAGCGGCATCTTCTCCAAGCTCACCCAGTACAACTACGATTCCTGGGCGGTGCTCGAATGGGAATGCTGCCTCAAGCATCCCGAGGACGGCGCGGCCGAAGGCGCACCCTTCATCCAGCATCATATCATCCGGGTCACCGAAAGGGCCTTTGATGATTTCGCCGGCGGCACCAGCGACAAGAGGCTGCTGCGCGCGATGATGGGGATTTAGCACCTTTATCCTCCCCCTCGAGGGGAGAGTGGCCCAAAGGGCCGGGCTGGGTCGGTTTCATGCCGAGATCCACGCCCGGCGACCCCACCCGATCCGCTGTGCGGATCGACCTCCCCTCAAGGGGGAGCTAACCAACATGAGGGAGAACGAAAGCATGGTCGGCGCATCGAAATCGGAAACGGGAGGCGGCCCGATCCGCTACGGCATGGTCGGCGGCGGGCAGGGCGCTTTCATCGGCGCGGTGCACCGGATTGCGGCGCGCATGGACAACGACTTCGTGCTGGTGGCCGGCGCGCTGTCGTCGGACCCGGCGCGCGCGAAGGCCTCGGCCGAAGAACTCGGGCTCGATCCGTCACGCAGCTACGGCTCCTATGCCGAGATGGCCAAGGCCGAAGCCAAACGCCCCGACGGCATCGAGGCAGTGGCGATCGTCACGCCCAACAATGTGCATGTGCCGGCGGCCAAAGCCTTCCTGGAGGCGGGTATCCACGTCATCTGCGACAAGCCGCTCGCGACCTCGCTCGCCGAGGCGAAGAAGCTTGCCGCACTGGTCGAGAAGGCTGGAAAGGTGTTCGTGCTCACCCACAACTACACAGCCTATCCGATGGTGCGGCAGGCGCGCGAGATGGTGGCCAAGGGCATGCTCGGCGACATCCGCATCGTGCAGTCGGAATATCCGCAGGACTGGCTGACCGAAGACCTCGCTGCGACCGGTCAGAAGCAGGCCTCATGGCGCTCCGACCCCAAGCAGGCCGGCGCCGGCGGCGCGCTCGGCGACATTGGCACGCACGCCTACAACCTCGCCCGCTTCGTCTCGGGGCTCGAGCTGGATTCCCTTTCGGCCGACCTCGACGCCTTCGTGCCGGGACGCCAGCTCGACGACAACGTCAATGTGCTGTTGCGCTTCAAGCCGGTCGGCAACAAGCATCCGGCCAAGGGCATGATCTGGGCGAGCCAGGTGGCGCCCGGCCACGAGAACGGGCTGAAGCTGCGCATCTACGGCTCGAAGGGCGGGCTCGAATGGGTCCAGGCCGACCCGAACTATCTTTGGTACACGCCCTTCGGCCAGCCGAAGCAGTTGCTGACCCGGGCGGGCGCCGGCGCGATGCCGGTAGCGGCGCGTGTCAGCCGCGTGCCCTCCGGCCATCCGGAGGGCTATCTCGAAGGCTTCGCCAATATCTACCAGGAAGCGGCCCGCGCCATCCGCGCGGCGCGCAAGAAAGGCGGCAAGCTGGCCAAGGATGTCGCCTTCCCGACGATTGAGGACGGCGTCGAAGGCATGGCCTTCATAGAGGCGTGCGTGAAGTCGTCGAAGAAGAACGGGGCGTGGACGAGGCTATAAAGGCGGGCTCGGCGCCGGCGCGGGCCGGATGAGGGGGAGTGTGGCCCGCTAGCGCAAGTGGTTGGCCGCCAGAGGAGGGGTGTCGATGAAAATCGGCATGTGCATGTTCTTATGGACGACGAGCGTCTCGAAAAGGCACGAGGTGCTGCTGAAGGACATCAAGGCAACCGGCTTCGACGGCGTCGAGATACCGGTCTTTGCGGGCGAACCGAATGACTACAGGAAGCTCGGCGAGATGCTCGACCGCATCGGACTGGAGCGCACCGCGGTCTCGGCGATGGGCGATCCGGCGATGAACCTGATCTCTCCGGATGCAGCGACGCGCAAGGCCGGCATCGACTACATGAAATCGGCGATCGACTGCAGCGCCGCGCTCGGCGCGAACAAGCTGAGCGGCCCGCTGCATTCGACGCTTGGCGCCTTTTCCGGCAGCGGCCCGACAGCGACCGAGAAGAAGCGCTCGGTCGCCTCGCAGCGCGCCATTGGCGATCATGCCGGCAAGAGGGGCGTCACCATCGGGCTCGAAGCGCTCAACCGCTTCGAGTGTTATCTGGTCAACACGATGGACGACCTGTCCGAGCATATCGACGCGATTGACCGGCCGCACATCAAGGCGATGTACGACACTTTTCACGCCAATATCGAGGAGGCCGACCCGATCGGCGCCTATACGCGCAATCGCCGGAACGTCGTCCACATCCACATCTCGGAAAACGACCGCGGCGTGCCGGGGCGCGGCAACATCCCCTGGAAGGAAACTTTCGCGGCGATCCGCAAGAGCGGCTATGACGATTGGCTTACGATCGAGTCGTTCGGCCGATCACTGAAGGATCTGGCGGCTGCGACCAAGGTGTGGCGGGATTTCGCAGAGAGCCCGGAGGCAGTTTATCGCGAAGGGTATCGGCATATCAGAGATGGGTGGAAGGCTGCCGCTTAAACGCCCTCTCCATTCGTCATCCACGGGCGGAGCGGGAGCGAAGCGGACGCCGAGACCCGAGGATCCATTCCGTGACGTCGACGCTCCGCCACGATGCAATTCTGCACCGGCTGCATTCTACGGCTTAGGGAACGGCATTACTGTGTTCATGCGAAGGCTGTTTTGTCATCGAATGATGGCATTGAGGACGACCAGGAGCTTCCTTGCAGCGGCGATGATGGCCAGTTCTTGGACCCTGAGCGGGCTGCGAGGTTTGTGCGGCATCGAGACGATCGGTCTTGGCGCGCCGTCTTGTCGACTTCGCATAGTGGTGGGTGTGTGCCGGGTTGTGCGGCGAGAACGGCACGCCGGACTTGGCCAGCGCATGGCGCAACAACCGCTCATGGACGCCAGTCGCCTCCGACTAGCCTTCGACATCCGTCATCAAGGGCGACAACCCCTGAGTCGTCATCCACGGGCGGGTCGGGCCTCCCTATCCGACCTCGATAACCGCTTTGATCAACCCGGATTTTTCGTGCGCCCAGCGCGCTAGATCGCGCGGCGTATCGGCAAGGGTCGTGCGGTGGGTGACGAGTTTCTCCAGCGGCACGGCGCCGTTGCGGATCGAGGCGGCGACATGGTCGAAGTCTGCTCTGAGCGCATTGCGGCTGCCGACCAGCGTCATCTCGCGCTTGTGAAACTCGGGATCGGAGAAGGTGATGTCGTCCTTGACGACGCTGACCAGCACCAGCGCTCCGCCATGCGCGACATGGGTGAACGCGGACTGCACCGACTGCGTGTTGCCGGTGGCGTCGAACACAAGGTCGAAGCCTTCGCCGTCGGACGCCTGCCGCACCAGATCGGCAGCCGGCGCTTTCGAGCCGTCGAGTGCGGCAAAGCCGAGCTCGCTTTCGGCGAAATCGAGCCGTTCGGTGCTCATGTCGAGCAGGCTGACATCGAGGCCGGCGATGCGGGCGAACAGTGCCGTGCCAAGGCCGATCGGACCGGCGCCGATGACCAGCGTGCGCTGGCCGGGCGCACTCAGCGAGCGCCGCACGGCGTGTGCGCCGATGGCCAGGAATTCGACGGCGGCGGCATCGGCCAGCGATAGGCCATTTGCTGGATAAAGGTTTTGCGCCGGCACCAGGATCTCGTCGCACATGGCGCCGTCGCGATGGACGCCAAGCACCTCGATCTGCACGCAGCAGTTCGGCTTGCCGTGCCGGCAGGCAACGCATTTGCCGCAGGCGAGATAGGGGTTGATGATCACCGGCTCGCCGATGGCAAGCTCGACGCCTTCACCTCGCTCGACGACCGTGCCCGAGACCTCGTGGCCCATGATGCGCGGATAGGCGAGGAACGGGTGCTTGCCTTCGAAGATGTGATAGTCGGTGCCGCAGATGCCGACATGGCTGACTGCGATGCGCGCCCAGCCGGGCGGCGGCGCGCCGGGTTCGGCGCGGTCTTCGAGAACAAGGTCGCCAGGCGAGCGGCAGACGACGGCTTTCATGCGCTGATCCAGTGTTTAAGGGGCGTCGGCCCCGCTCGATCGGGGCCGGCGCGTCATTTCAGGAACGATTACTTGCCGCGACGGCGCAGGCCGTCGAAGTAGACGATGACGATGATCAGCAGGCCGGTGATGACGCGCTGCCAGAAGGTGTTGACGTTGAGCAGGTTGGCGCCGTTGTTGATCGTCGAAAGAATGAAGGAGCCGATCAGCGGTCCATGCACCGAGCCGATGGCGCCGAACAGCGAGGTGCCGCCGATCACCGACGAGGCGATAGCCTGCAGCTCATAGGTGTCGCCCTGGGTCGGGTTGCCGATGCCGATGCGCGAGGCAAGCAGCACACCCACGAAAGCCGCGAGCAGGCCGGACAGGATATAGGCCATGAAGATGGTGCGCGGCACGTTCACGCCGGAAAGGCGCGCGGCCTCCGCATTGGAGCCGACCGAGAATAAATAGCGGCCCCAGCGCGTGTGGTGCAGGAACACGTAGGACGGTATGGCGACCAGGATCACCATCCAGAACAGATAGGGGATGCCGAGCAGCGAGCCGCGCGAGAAGGCCTGGAAAGGGTCGCTGTTGATCGAGATCGAATTGCCGTTGGTCATCAAGAGGCCGATGCCGCGCAGCGACGTCATCGTGGCCAGGGTGATGATGAAGGGCGGCAGGCCCATCTTGACGATGCCGAAGCCGTGGAACAGGCCGATGGCGACCCCGGCGAGCAAAGTAATGAGCACAGCCGCCCAGATCGGCCAGCCGGCATTGATCAGAAGCGCCACGATGACGGTGGTGAAGCCGACCACGGCACCGACCGAGAGATCGATGCCGCCGGTGATGATGACGAAGGTCTGGCCGACCGCGAGGATGGCGATCAGCGAACCCTGACGCAAAAGATTGGTGATGTTGAGCGTCGTGGCGAAGGAGGGTGTGGCGACCGCCAGCACGATCCACATCAAAAGCAACAAGCCGAGCAGCGTCAGCCCGAACAAGGCGTTGTAGTTGCGCTTCGGCTTTTCGGCGGGGATCGCCTCGGTGCTCATTTTCGTCCTCCCGTCTTTTCTTGTTTCTCGGCCAGCGCTTGGCCCAAAATGTCCTCATGGCTGGCGGTGCGGAAGCCATGCGTCGCAACCAGCTTGCCGCGGCGGAACACATGCAGCGTGTCGGCGAGCTCGTAGACTTCCGGAAGGTAGGACGAGATCAGGATGATACCGGCGCCCTTGGACAGAAGCGTCGAGAACAGCCGGTAAATCTCGGCCTTGGTACCGACATCGACGCCGACCGTCGGCTCGTCGAAGATGAACAGCTTGGCGCCATGCGCCAGCCATTTGCCGATGACGATCTTCTGCTGGTTGCCGCCCGACAGGCTGGAGGCCAGCGCATGGCGCGTCGGCGTCTTGATCCTGAGATCGGCTATCTGGCGATCGGCCTCGGCCTTCTCGCGCGAGCCTGAGATCAGAAGATTGCTCGAGATGCGCTTGTAGATCGGCAGGTTGAGATTCGTGCCGACCGGCAGGTTGAGGCAAAGGCCTTGGTCGCGGCGGCTTTCGGGGGCGAGGGCCATGCCGAGCCTTATCGCGTCATGCTCGGAGTTGACTTGCACCTCCTTGCCTTGCCACAGGATCTGACCGGCCGACTTCCTGTGGCGGCCGTAAAGCGTGGTGACGAACTCGCTGCGGCCGGCTCCGATCAAGCCGTAAAGTCCGACGATCTCGCCCGTGCGGACAGTCACCGAGATGTTCTCGAAACCCTTGCCGGAGAGATTCCGCGTCTCGACGATCGTCGCGCCCGGCGTGAAATGCTCCTTGTGGTAGATCTGCTCGATCGAGCGGTTGATCATCAGCTTGACCAGTTCCGGCTCGCTGGTCTCGGCTATGTTGCGGGTGCCGACGAGCGTGCCGTCGCGCAGCACCGAAACGCGATCGGCAAGCTCGAACACCTCCTCCATGCGGTGGCTGATATAGATGATGGTGACGCCTTCGCCCTTTAGCCGGCGGATCAGCTTGAACAACTGGTCGGCCTCCTTGCGGGTCAAGTAGGCGGTCGGCTCGTCGAAGATGAGGAACTTTGTCCCGCGTACCGTGGCGCGGGCGGCGGCGATCAGCTGCTGCTGGCCGATGGTGAGGTCGCCCAGCATGACATGCGCAGGCAGGTCGAAGCCGAGCCCATCGATGATCTTCTGCGCTTCTTTCACCATGGCGCGCTGCTGCAACAGACCGAAGCGGGAATTCTCCTCGCCGAGGAACATGTTGGCGGCGACGGTGAGGTGGCGGCAAAGCACGACCTCCTGGTGGACGGCATTGATGCCGAGCGCCATCGCCTCGTGCGGCGTGGCCAGCGCCTCGGGTTTACCTTCCCAGACGACTTCGCCGGAGGTGCGCGGCATGACGCCGGTTAAAAGCTTTATCAGCGTCGATTTGCCGGCGCCGTTCTCGCCGACGATGGCGTGGATCTCGCCCGACTTGAAGGCAAGGTCCACCGGCTTCAGCGCATGCGTGCCGGGATAGCGCTTTTCCAGGCCTTTCAACTCGAGGATGGTCCTGCCCGGTTTCAGCGTGGGGGGCGGGTGCAGTTCCTGCGCCGTCGACGTCATGACAATCCTCCCAGATTGATCCAACCGTTGGATACGCAGCGATGCGTCTGGCGCGCATCTAGAAGGCAGAGCCTAAAGCAAGCCGGCGGATTTCCAAGCTGTCCGCCGCGATGTTTCCGGGGCGGCGAAGCCCCGGAAACGAATGTCGCGAAGATCAGTTGAGCTTCGGGTTGAGCAGCGCGTCGATCTTCGGATCCTTCATGTTGTCCTTGGTGACGAGATTGGCGCCGGTGTCGACATTGGCCTCGACCTTCTCGCCCTTCGAGGCGGCTAAGGCGGTCTTGATGCCGTCGTAGCCCATCCGGTACGGATCCTGGACGACGAGGCCGGAGATGACGCCGTCGTTGAGGAACTTGATCAGCTTCTCGTCGCTATCGAAACCGATCAGCGCCACCTTGCCGGCGAGGTTGTTCTCGGCGATCGCCTGGCCAACGCCCTGCGCCATGATCAGGTTCGAGGCGAAGATGCCCTTGAGGTCCGGATTGGCGGTGATCAGGTCGGTCGCGATGTTGAGGCCGGTGGTGGCCTGACCGTCGGCATATTTGTCGGCGACCAGTTCGAGGCCGGGATATTTCGCCTTGAGCTGTTCCTTGAACCCTTGCGCGCGCTGCTCGAGCGAGCCGGCGCCGGGCAGCGCGGTGATCAGCGCAACCTTGCCCTCGACCTTGCCGCCATTGGCGGCGCCGATCGCGGCGGCGAGACCGTCAGCCGCGACACGGCCGCCCTGGACGTTGTCGGTGGTGAGGAAAGAGGTGAAGGCCTTGGATTCGGCGCTGGAATCGATGCCGATGACCTTGACCTTGGTCGCCGCCTCGTCGATCGGCTTGCCGAGCGCCTTGGCTTCGGTCGGCGCGATCACGATCGCGGCCGGATTGCCGGCCACGGCGTTCTCGAGGATCGAGATCTGACCGTTGACGTCGGTTTCGGCCTGGGCGCCGAGTTCCGGCACGTTGATGCCGAGATCCTTGCCGGCCTTGCGGGCGCCGGCCAGCACGATTTGCCAGTAGAACGAAGTCGTGTCCTTGACGATGATCGGGATGGTCACGTCTGCCGCCGAGACGGGTGCCGGATGCATCGCACCGGCGAGCATTGAGGCGGCGGCTACAGCCACGAAGGCGCGGCGGTTGAGAAGGCTGGTTACGAATTTCATTAGGTTCCTCCCTAAAGTCGCCCGGTGAAGGTTCGGAAGCTCCACTTGGATAGGCGCGAGCCAAACAGAACTTTATCAATAAAAAACATTTGCCGGATTTTGATAGTGCATTGCCCGGATCGATGCAAGCGGTGTCTCATGCCATTTTCGTGACGAGTGGCAGCTGATCGGTCTGCCGGGTCCTCCGCATCTCAGCCAAGCTGCTGGACGATCGTATAAGGATCGTATTTGGCAAATTCCGCCGCCGCCACCTTGATATCCAGCAGTTCGAGATTGCGCGTCAGATTCGCGGGCTTGGCGGTGCCGGTCAGCACCGAGGCAACGACAGGCTCGTGCAGAGGGAATTGGAACGCGGCAGCGGCCAGCGGATAGCCACCTCCGATGGCGATGCGCTCCATTGCGCTGACGCGGTCGAGAACATCCTTGCTCGCCGGCAGATAATCGAAATGCGCGCCATGCACCGGTCCCGTCGCCAATATGCCCGAGTTGAAGACGCCGCCGATGATCAGCGAGGTCCGCCGCTCGCGGCAAAGCGGCAGCAGGTCGGCCTCGGCGCTGCGATCAAGCAGCGAATAGCGGCTGGCGAGCAGGATGCAGTCGAGCGGCGCGCGGCGAAGCACGTCAAGGCAGATCTGGACCTCGTTGACGCCAAGGCCGTAGGCGGAAATCGTGCCGGACGATTTCAGCTCCTCCAGCGCCTTCAGCCCGCCATCCATCAGCTGACGGAAATGCAGCTTCGTCTTCTCGACGCCATGCGTGTAGACGCCGATGTCGTGGACGAACAGGATGTCGATCTTGTTGAGGCCGAGCCGCGCGTAGGAAAAATCCACCGAGCGCATGATGCCGTCATAGGAATAGTCGTAGTCGAGCGCGAAGGGTAGCGGATCGACATAGGAGTGATCGGGAACCTGGTCCTCCGGCACCGGCCGGAACAGGCGGCCGACCTTGGTCGAGAGCACATAGGAGGAGCGCGGCTTCTCACGCAGGAAATCGCCTGTGCGCCGCTCCGACAGGCCGAAGCCGTAGAAGGGCGCGGTGTCGAAGTAACGCAGCCCGCCGTCCCAGGCCGCTTGCAGCGTTTCCATTGCGGGCTCGCGCGGACAGGCGCGATAAAGGCCGCCGATGGCGGCGCCGCCGAAGCTGACTTCGGTGACTTCGAGCGCGGTCGCGCCGATCCGGCGTTTGTTCATCAAAGCCTCCCTTTGCCGTTCGACCGGCGGTCGTTTCGACTATTTAGAGCGTCGCGCCGAGATGCCAGGGCACGAACTCGTTGTCGCCGTAGCCGAACGCCTCGCTCTTGGTCTTGCGTCCGGACGCCGTCTCGATGATCAGCTCGAAGATCTCGCGGCCCATGCCGGCGATCGTCTTCTCGCCGGAAGCGATGACACCGCAATTGACGTCCATGTCCTCTTCCATCTGGTGGTACATGGTCGAGTTCGTGGCGACCTTGATCGACGGCGTCGGACGGCAGCCGAAGCAGGAGCCGCGGCCGGTGGTGAAGACGATGACATTGGCGCCGCCGGCCACCTGGCCGGTGGCCGAGACCGGATCGTAGCCGGGCGTGTCCATGAACACCAAGCCGCTGCCGCTGACCTTCTCGGCGTAACCGAAGACGCCGTTGAGCGGCGTCTGACCGCCCTTGGCAACAGCACCCAGCGATTTCTCCAGGATCGTGGTCAGGCCGCCGCGCTTGTTGCCCGGCGAGGGATTGTTGTCGATCGAGGCGCCGTGCTTGGCTGTATGGTCCTCCCACCATTTCACAAAGCCGTCGAGCTTGGCTGCGATCTCGGGCGAGGCGGCGCGATAGGCAAGCAGATGCTCGGCGCCGTAGATCTCGGTCGTCTCGGACAGGATGCCGATGCCGCCGCAGCCGGCCAGAATATCGACCGCCGCCCCCAGCGCCGGATTGGCGGTGATGCCGGACATGCCGTCCGAGCCGCCGCATTGCAGGCCGACGACGATCTCGCTGACCGGGATCGGTTCGCGCTGCAACTGGCCGACCTCCTCGGCGATCTCGGCCAGCACGCCCATCGCCCGCTCGACGGATTTGCGCGAGCCGCCGGCCTCCTGGATGTTGAAGTGCCGCTTTCCCGCCGCGACGCCCTTTTGGCCATAAAGGGTGAGCTGGTTGACCTCGCAGCCCAGACCGACCATCAGCACGCCGCCGAAATTCGGGTGGCGTGCATAGCCGGCCAGCGTGCGGTGCAGCACCATCATTCCGTCGCCGGTGGCGCTCATGCCGCAGCCCTGGCCGTGGACGATCGGCACGAAACCGTCGATGCCGGGATATTTCGGCAAAAGCGTGCGATTGGCCTCGTCGGCGATCGCATGGCAGACGGTGGACGAGCAATTGACGCTGGCGATGATGCCGATGAAGTTGCGCGTTCCGGCGCGACCATCGGCGCGGCGATAGCCCATGAAGGTGCGCTTGCGGTCCGCTTCGGTGGCGTGCTCGGCCTCGCTCGGCGGCACCACCGGCAAGCGGCCGCTCTCGAACACCAGATTGTGCGAGTGGACGTGCTCGCCCGGCGCAATGGCTTGAGTGGCGCGGCCGATCGCCTGCGCATATTTCACCACCGCTTCGCCCGCCGCGATCGGCTTGATTGCCACCTTGTGCCCTGGGTCGATCGCCGCCACCGCAACCGCGCCGCCGGGCAGCTCCGCACCGATCTCGATGCGGCCATTGGCGACCGCGACATTGTCGGCGGGGGAAAGAAGAATGGTGCTTGCGGCGTTCACGGGCGGCTGTCCTGGGTAAACCTGGGAGTGTGGGCGGATTGACATGCGCCCGTTTGAGGATAATGTCTTTTATCGTGAAAAAACATTTTTGCGTCAATTGTTTTTTCATCGCGCGCCGCGCCCTTGGGTGCGTGGCCGCCCGTTAGATAAAGCCGGCGAAATTCGTTCCGCATTTCGGAGGCTTGCGCTAGGAACACCGATCATATTGCGCTTCCGGCCGGCCGCCGCAAGCGTTGGGGATACGGGGCATGTCGAAGAGCAACAACGTCTATAAGGACGCCTTCAACCGCGGACTGCGACTGCTCGACGAAACCAGGAGCCTGCCGTCCGAGCCCGAGCTCGGAACGCTGCTCGGCGTCAGCCGCACCACGGTGCGCAGCATTCTTTCGCGCATGGAAGAAACCGGGCTGATCGCCTGGAACAAGCGCAACAAAACGGTGCTGCGGGCGCCGAAGGCGGAAGATTTCTTCCCCGAGGAAGAGACCGACTCGCTGGCCGAGATCATCGAGCGCTCCTTCATGCGCCGGCTGCTCGCCGGCGGCGCGGAAGCAGGCATGCAGATCAACGAGCTCGAGCTGGCGCGCGAGATCGGCGTCGGCACCACCAGCGTGCG
>NZ_RZSV01000093.1:0-21061 GCF_004023205.1 Mesorhizobium sp. M1A.F.Ca.IN.020.03.2.1
CCTCGTCGATCCGCTCGACGGCACCAAGGAATTCGTCAACCGCCGCACCGATTTCACCGTCAACATTGCGCTGGTGCGCCACGGCGTGCCGGAAGTCGGCGTCGTGTTCGCGCCTTGCACAGGACGTTTCTTCTCCGGTCGGGCGGGGACGGCGGAAGCGATCGACGTTGACGGCGACTATCGTATCGCCGGCCGTCGGCCAATCACCGTGCGGGCAGGCGGCACGCCGCTCGCCGTCGTCGCCAGCCGCTCGCACAACACGCCGGAAACCGAAGCCTTCATCCGCGATCTCGGCGCCACCGAAATCGTCTCGATAGGCTCGTCGCTGAAATTCTGCCTGCTCGCCGCCGCCGAGGCTGACGTTTATCCGCGCTTCGGCCGCACCATGGAGTGGGACACGGCCGCTGGCGATGCGGTGCTGCGCGCCGCCGGCGGCATGACCCGCACGCTGGACGGCCAGCCGCTCGTCTACGGCAAACGCAACCAGGCCACTGACACGGATTTCGCCAACCCGTATTTCATTGCGACGGGGAAGGGCGTGGAGGTTTAATCTCCCGCTCAAGGGCCGAGATTAGGCAGCCGCGACCTGCGCCGAGTTGGAGCCGATATAATTGCGGATCGTCTCGACGATCTTGTCTTGGTCGGCTTCGCTGAGATAGGCGTGCATCGGCAGACAGAGGATCTGCTTCGGCAGCTTCTCCGAAACCGCAAGACCGGTCGGCGTACGCGGATAATCGCGGTAGGCGATTTGTTCGTGCAGCGGCTTCACGTAATAGATGACCGACGGGATGCCTTGTTCGCCGAGATGGGCCTTCAACCCGTCGCGTTTCGGCGTCTCGATGGCATATTGCGCCCAGGCCGAGCGGCCGTGGCCGAGATTGCGTGATGCCTTGACGATGTCGCCAAGCCCATTGGCGTAACGGTCGGCGACCGCCTGGCGGGCCACCATCTCCTCCTCGAGGATGGCGAGCTTCTCGATCAGGATCGCCGCCTGCAGCGTGTCGAGGCGGGAATTGATGCCGACGCGGATGTTGTCGTACTGCGTCTCGCCCTTGCCGTGGAAGGCGAAGGAGCGCAGCTTGTCGGCGAGCGCAGCATCGTTGGTGAACATCGCGCCGCCATCGCCGTAGCAGCCGAGCGGCTTGGCCGGATAGAAGCTGGTCGAGCCGACATGGCCGAAGGCGCCGCACATCGTGCCGTCGGCCGAGCCGCCCATCGACTGGGCGGCGTCCTCGATCACCAGCAGGCTCTCGCGCTTTGCGATCGCCATGATCGCCTCGTAGTCGGCGGCAAGTCCGAACAGGTCGACCGGGATGATCGCCTTCGGCTTCAGCCTTCCTTGCTTCTTGATCATGTCGATCGCCGCCTCGAGGCTGGCGATATCGATGTTGTAGGTGTCGGGATCGACGTCGACGAAGACAGGCTCGGCCTTGGCGAGCGCCACCACTTCGGCCGTCGCGGCGAAGGTGAAGCTTGGCACGAACACGGCATCGCCCGGACCGATGCCGGCCGCAAACAGCGGCAGAAGCAGCGCATCGGTGCCGTTGGCGCAGGCCACCACATGCTTGACGCCGATGTAAGCCGCGAGCTTGTTCTCGAATTCTGCGACTTGCGGGCCGAGGATGTAACGGCCGTCTTCGACCACCGTGTCGATCGCGGCCTTCAGCCGGTCGCGGATTCGTTCGCGCTGCGCGCCAAGATCGATGAACTGCATGTCGGCCTCAGAAGCTGCCAGTAAACCGGCCCGCTGGTACCAGACTTGCCACGGCTGAAAAAGCCGCCCATGGCCAGGGCGAATTGCGCAAGTGTCGCAGCCTGTTACCGTTTTTTGCCTGCGCATTGCCAGAAGAAGCCGGAAATCCGGGCTTCCAAGCGTATTCGAAGCGGCTCTTGTCGCGCTGTTCCGGCCCTTCGAAACATAAAGTGATCGCTCGGGCACGGATCGCCGGCGGGACCGGTCAGCCGATCAGGCGATTTCGTGCCGCCATGGCGGGTTGGCGCCGGCCCGAGATACCGTCACGGCGGCCGCCTTGGCGCCAAGCTCCAGCGCGCTGCGGATGGCTTCCTCCGAGAGGCCGCCGATCGCTGCTTTGGTGAGCAGACCCTGCTCGTGCAGCGAGGCAAGGATGCCGGCATTGAAGGTGTCGCCCGCGCCGACGGTGTCGACCACCTTCACTTTCCGCGGCACCACCGTGACCTTGTGCTCCCTGCTGTAGCCGACGGCGCCTTCGCTGCCATGGGTGACGACGATCAGGCTGGGACCGCGGTCAAGCCAGTTGCGCACGACCTCCTCGTGCGAGCCCGCTTCGTCGAACCAGTTGAGGTCTTCGTCCGACAGTTTGACGATGTCGGCCATCGCCATCATCTTGCGGATGCGCCTCAGATGCTTGGCGTTGTCCGGAATGAAGTTCGGCCGGATGTTGGGGTCGAGCATCATCACCCGGCTGTTGTGCTCGCGCCGCATGAACTCCTCATAGGCCGATCCCGCCGGTTCCGAGATCAGGCTGATCCCGCCGAACAGCATCGCCTCGATCTCGGCGCCGAGCTTCGGCAGGTCCTCGATGGCGAGCATGCGCCCGGCGGTGTTCTCGTCGTAGAACGTATAGCTCGCCTGGCCATCGGTGAGCCGCACGAAGGCGAGCGTGGTCGGCTTGGGCGAGGTGTGCGCATAGGTCGAGCTCACCTTGCTGGCTCCCAGCGCCTCGCGGAGCTGGCCGCCGAACAGGTCGGAGGAGAGACCTGAGAAGAAGCCTGCCGGAGCGCCCAGCCGTCCGAGCGCGACCGCCGTGTTGAACACCGCTCCGCCGACATAAGGCGCGAAGGCCGCTTCGCCTTCCGCTGTCGTGCGCGGCAGCATGTCGATCAGGGCTTCGCCACAGCAGAGGATCATTGTGTCTCGGTTTCCGGCGGATGGATCACGCCCTTACGGATGATGATGTTGGCATAAAGCCTGGGTTCGCTGGTCGCGACGATCGCATGCGCGGCCTTGACGCGTGCATAGAAGTCGGCCCCCGCCAGCGCAATCACCTTGTGCCCCGGCGCGCGTTTGGCGCAGACCGCTTCCATCTCGTGATGCACGGGATCGGCGAGCGCCGGATCGCCTTTGACCGAGGCGCGGAACAGGGCCTCCGGCACCGCCGCATCCACCGGCAGCACGCTCAAAACGGCGTCCAGCACCGGAATGACGGCATGGCCGTCGGCGCGGATCAGCCTGCGCGCCTGTTCCTCGGCCGGATAATTGCCGTCGACGATGGCGATCTCGTCGCCATGGCCCATGGCCCTGAGCGTCGCCAGAAGCTGCGGGCCGAGCAGCGACGGAATGCCGATCAGCATGGTCAGGCGCTCCTGGAAATCGTCGTCGGTCCGATCAGGAAGCGTTCGGAAAGCGGCAGGCTGGCGCCGCCAAGCGCCCGCGCATGGATGCCGACTGTTCCTTCGCGTACGACCGGCAGCTTCAGCCCCTCGGCGTCGATACCGCTGATCGCGTCCGTCACCGCATCGACAAGCCTCCGCCGCACGTCGAGGGGCATCCAGCCGTCGATCACCGCGGCCTCGAAATCGATGACCGACGAGGCGGCAACGATCGCATAGGCCAGCGCTTGTGCAGCACTTGCGATCCAGTCGTCGAGCTCGGCGCCGATCTCGCCCCATTCCTGCGGCGAGGTCCACAGATAGGAGCCGTCGATGCCCTTGGCGCTCAGCGCCTTTTCCAGCATGGCGATCGAGGCGACATCGATAAGCTGTGTCGGCTTGCCGTCCGGCCCGGGCACCGGCATCGAACCCAGGGCGCCGGCATTGCCGGTCGGCCCGCCGAACAGGCGGCCGTTGAGCACGATGCCGCCGCCGGCAAAGGCGCCGATATAGAAATAGACGAAGTCGCGCGCCGCGCCTGCCTGGCCGAAGACGAGCTCTGCCCCGCAAGCGGACGTGGCATCGTTCTGCAGATAGACCGGAAAGTCGCATTGGGACTGGATGTCGGCGCGGATGTCGCGATGGCGCCATTCATCCATGATCTCGCGCGGCGCGCCGGCTGTGTCGGCCCAGCTCCAAAGCTCGAACGGCATGGCGATCCCGAGCCCGGCGATGCGCTTGTCCTGCGCCGGTGTCAGCTCGCCGCGCATTTGTTTGATCCCAGCGCCGACGAACTCCACCGTCTCGCGCGGCGCCGGATAACGATAGGAATTCTGCAGCATCGATCGCACATTGCCGAGGAAGTCGATCAGCACCAGCTCGGCGCTGCGGCGGCCGATCTTGAGACCGATGAAGAAAGCTCCTTCCGGATTGAGCGCCATCGGGATCGACGGCTGGCCGATCTTGCCGCGCAGCGGCGCCTGGCGCACGAGCAGCTTGTCCTCTTCCAGCTCCCGCATGATGACGGATACCGTCTGGGCCGACAGCCCGGTCATGCGCGCGATGTCGGATTTGGCGAGGCTGCCATGCTGGCGCACCAGTGACAGCACCAGCCTTTCATTGTGGTCGCGCATGCCGCTCTGGTTCGTGCCGCGATGCAGCCGGCTCTCCAGAGCCTCGGGCGAACCGTGCCTCGCAATGCCGGTCTCCACCCTGTTCCTCCCGTCGGTTTCCCCACACTGGCTTTTCGTTCAGAATGAGTGAACAGCGCAAGTCTGTCAATAATAAATAAGAGTGATTTAATTATTGACAGATGATGCGGACTGGTGTCTTTTGGGGTGGCGTCCACGCTGGGAAAAATGGTTGGATGCGCTCGAGGCGCCGGGTTGGCCGGCGTCCGGAATGGTTCCATTGGGAGGAAATCGTGACCAAGAAATCGCTGCTGAAGTCCACCGTATTCGCGGCGGCCGGGCTGGGCCTGCTCGCATTCGCCTCGTCCGCATCGGCTGCGGGCGTCGGCGCCTGCCTGATCACCAAGACCGACACCAATCCCTTCTTCGTGAAGATGAAGGAAGGCGCCACCGCCAAGGCCAAGGAACTCGGCGTCGACCTGAAGACCTATGCCGGCAAGATCGACGGCGACAGCGAGAGCCAGGTCGCGGCGATCGAGAGCTGCATTGCCGACGGCGCCAAGGGCATCCTGATCACCGCCTCTGACACCAAGGGCATCGTGCCGACGGTGAAGAAGGCGCGTGACGCCGGCCTGCTGGTGATCGCCCTCGACACGCCGCTCGATCCGATCGACGCTGCCGATGCGACCTTCGCCACCGACAATCTGGAGGCCGGCAAGCTGATCGGCGCCTGGGCCGCCGCCACGCTCGGCGACAAGGCCAAGGACGCCAAGATCGGCTTCCTCGACCTCACTCCTTCCCAGCCGACCGTCGACGTTCTGCGCGACCAGGGCTTCATGATGGGCTACGGCATCGACGTGAAGGATCCCAACAAGATCGGCGACGAAGACGATCCGCGCATCGTCGGCCACGACGTGACCAACGGCAACGAGGAAGGCGGCCGCAAGGCGATGGAGAACCTCCTGCAAAAGGACAACACCATCAACGTCATCCACACCATCAACGAGCCGGCCGCAGTCGGTGCCTACCAGGCGCTCAAGGCCGTCGGTCTGGAAAAGCAGGTGCTGATCGTTTCGGTCGACGGCGGCTGCCCGGGCGTCAAGTCGGTTGCCGAGGGCGTTATCGGCGCCACCTCGCAGCAGTACCCGCTGCAGATGGCGGCGCTCGGCATCGAGGCGATCGCCAAATTTGCCAAGGACGGAACGAAGCCGAAGCCGACCGAAGGGAAGAACTTCTTCGACACCGGCGTCAATCTCGTCACCGACAAGCCGGCCAACGGCGTCAAGTCGATCGACACCAAGGAAGGCCTCGCCAAGTGCTGGGGCTGACGCTCTGACGGTTCACAAAGCTTGCGGCTGGGGGCTTGATCCCCGGCCGCATCGGGTGGACGATGCGCCTTCGTCAAGCGCGGACAATCCTGGCGACAGACCGGAAGAGGCGTCGACGGCGCGCGCAGCAATGAGAAGGCTGTGCGCATACGGGAGGATACATGTCTCAGATTCAGGAATTCGAGAAGGTACTTTCGGGCAGCGACAGCAGCGTCGCGGCCTTCGACGAGCACGGCAAGTCGTTCGTCAAGCGCGCCCAGCATTTCCTGCACTCCACGCCGGCGGCGGTGCCGCTGATCGTGCTGGTGCTGTCGGTCATCATCTTTGGCGTTGCCATCGGCGGCCGCTTCTTTTCGTCCTACACGCTGACGCTGATCCTGCAGCAGATCGCCATCGTCGGCATCCTGGGCGCTGCCCAGACGCTGGTCATCCTGACCGCCGGCATCGATCTTTCGATCGGCGTGGTGATGGTCATCTCGGCGGTGGTCATGGGCAACTGCGCCATCACCTATGGCATGCCGACAATCCTGGCCGTGGTGCTTGGGCTTGGCGCAGGCGCGGTTTGCGGCATGCTCAACGGCTTGTTGGTCGCCTATATGAAATTGCCGCCCTTCATCGTGACACTGGGCACCTGGAACATCGTCATGGCCACCAATTTCATCTACTCGGCCAATGAGACGATCCGCGACGCCGATGTCGACGCTCAGGCGCCGCTGCTGCATCTCTTCGCGCTGAGCTTCAGGGTCGGCTCCGCCGTGCTGACGGCCGGCGTCATCGCCATGGTCCTGTTGGTGCTGCTCTTGTGGTATGTGCTCAACCACACGGCGTGGGGCCGCCATGTCTATGCCGTCGGCGACGACCCGGAAGCGGCGAAACTCTCCGGTATCCAGACCAAGTCTGTGCTGATGGCCGTCTATACGCTTGCCGGTCTGATCGCCGCCTTCGCTGCCTGGGTGTCGATCGGCCGCAACGGCTCGATCTCGCCGTCCGCCGCCGTCACCGACTACAATCTGCAAGCGATCACCGCGACCGTGATCGGGGGCATCTCGCTCTTTGGCGGCCGCGGCTCCATCCTCGGCACGCTGTTCGGCGCCATGATCGTCGGCGTCGTCTCGATGGGCCTCAACATGCTGGGCGCTGACCCGCAATGGAAAGTGCTGCTCACCGGTGTCCTGATTATCGGCGCCGTGGCGATCGACCAGTGGATCAGAAAGGTTTCGGTGTAACCATGACCCAGCAGGCTGTTCTCACCGCGCGCGGTCTAACCAAGCGCTACGGCCGCGTGACCGCGCTCAACAACTGCGACTTCGATCTCTACCCGGGTGAAATCCTGGCCGTGATCGGCGACAACGGCGCCGGCAAGTCGACGCTCATCAAGGCGATCTCCGGCGCCGTGCATCCCGATGAAGGGGTGATTGAGCTGGACGGCAAGCAGGTCCAGTTCAAATCGCCCATCGAGGCCCGCGAGGCGGGGATCGAGACCGTCTACCAGAACCTGGCATTGTCGCCGGCGCTGTCGATCGCCGACAACATGTTTCTCGGCCGCGAGATCCGCAAACCGGGTCCGCTCGGCAGCTGGTTCCGCATGCTGGATCGTCCGGCGATGGAAAAGCGCGCCCGCGACAAGCTGACCGAACTCGGCCTGATGACCATCCAGAACATCAGCCAGGCGGTGGAGACGCTTTCGGGCGGCCAGCGCCAAGGCGTCGCCGTGGCTCGCGCCGCCGCCTTCGGATCGAAGGTGGTGATCATGGACGAACCGACGGCGGCGCTCGGTGTCAAGGAAAGTCGCCGCGTCCTCGAGCTGATCCTCGACGTCAAGAAGCGCGGCCTGCCGATCGTGCTCATCTCGCACAACATGCCGCATGTCTTCGAGGTCGCCGATCGCATCCACATCCACCGGCTTGGACGGCGTCTATGCGTCGTCGATCCGAAGCAGATTTCGATGTCGGATGCCGTCGCGCTCATGACCGGCGCCAAGAAGCCGCCGGAGGACGCGCTGGCGGCCTGATCTCCGCCCCACCATGGTAATTGGCCGCAGGTGCATCGGATGGACACTCCGTCCTAAATCGATTTAACAATATATGCTGCAGCGCGGCAAACTGGGGTAGGAGAAACGGTGAAAGCCGCTATGATCAGGCCAACCGAACGAGAGGCGATATGAAACCCGCCATGACGATCGAAGCCCCCGCTCTCGACCACCCCGATCCCAGGACGCTCGCCGAGGAAGTCCTGATGTCGCTCAAGTACCGGGTCGGCAAGGACACCACCGTCGCAACGCCATATGACTGGCTGACCGCCTCGATCAAGGTGGTGCGCGACCGCGTCGTCGATCACTGGATCCAGGCGACCAAGGAAGCCTACGACCAGCAGGAAAAGCGCGTCTACTATCTCTCGCTCGAATTCCTCATCGGGCGCCTGATGCGCGACGCCTTCTCCAATCTCGGCCTGATGGAGAACATGCGCGAGGCGCTGGCATCGCTCGGCGTGGATCTCGACTTGATCGCCGGCCTTGAACCGGACGCAGCCCTCGGCAATGGCGGTCTCGGCCGGCTGGCCGCCTGCTTCATGGAAAGCATGGCCACGGTCGATATCCCCGCCCACGGCTACGGCATCCGCTACGCCAACGGCATGTTCCGGCAGGAGATCCATGACGGCTGGCAGGTCGAGTTGCCGGAAACCTGGCTCGACCATGGCAACCCATGGGAGTTCGAGCGGCGCGAACGTTCCTTCGAGGTCGGCTTCGGCGGTTCGGTGGAATCGATCACCTCAAAGGACGGCCGCCTGGAGCGCCATGTCTGGAGGCCCAACGAGCATGTGCTGGCGGTCGCTTATGACACGCCGGTCGCGGGCTGGCGCGCCAAGCGCGTCAACACGCTGCGGCTGTGGTCCGGCATGCCGATCGACCCGATTCTGCTCGACAAGTTCAATGCCGGCGACCACATCGGCGCGCTCGCCGAAAGCAACAAGGCCGACGCGCTGTCGCGCGTTCTCTATCCGGCCGACTCGCACATGGCCGGGCAGGAGCTCCGGCTGCGCCAGGAATATTTCTTCTCGACTGCTTCGCTGCAGGACATCGTCCAGCGGCATCTCAGCCAGTACGGCGACCTGAGATCGTTGCCCGACAAGGCCGCGATCCACCTGAACGACACCCATCCGGCCGTCGCCGTGCCGGAGCTGATGCGGCTTCTGATGGACGTTCACGGCATGGATTTCGACCTTGCCTGGGACATCACCAAGCGCACCTTCGCCTACACCAACCACACGCTGCTACCGGAGGCGTTGGAAAGCTGGCCGGTGCCGCTGTTCGAGCGTCTGTTGCCGCGCCACATGCAGATCGTCTACGCCATCAATGCCCAGGTTCTCCTGGAGGCGCGGGCCACCGGAAAATTCTCGGGCGAGCAGATCGCCCGCATCTCGCTGATCCAGGAAAATGGCGACCGCCGCGTGCGCATGGGCAATCTCGCTTTCGTCGGCTCGCATTCGATCAACGGCGTCTCGGCGCTGCACACCGATCTGATGAAGGAGACGGTGTTTGCCGATCTCCACAAGCTCTATCCCGACCGCATTAACAACAAGACCAACGGCATCACGCCCAGGCGCTGGCTGATCCAGTGCAATCCCGGCCTGACCGCGCTTGCCCGCGAAGCGATCGGGAACTGCTTCATGGACGACATCGAAGCGATCAAGGATCTCGATCCTCTTGCCGGCGACTCCGCTTTCCGCGAGAAGTTTGCCGCCGTGAAGCGCCAGAACAAGGTGAGGCTTGCAAACCTGGTCGCCGACCGGCTCGGCATCAGGCTCGATCCTTCAGCGCTGTTCGACATCCAGGTCAAGCGCATCCACGAATACAAGCGCCAATTGCTCAACATTCTGGAGGCGATCGCGCTCTACGACCAGATCCGCTCGCATCCCGAGCGGGACTGGATGCCGCGGGTTAAATTCTTCGGCGGCAAGGCGGCGCCGAGCTACCACAACGCCAAGCTCATCATCAAACTGGCCAACGACGTCGCCCGGGTGATCAACGGCGATCCCTCGACGCGCGGCCTGCTCAAGGTTGTGTTCGTGCCGAACTACAATGTCAGCCTCGCCGAGGTGATGATGCCGGCGGCCGATCTTTCCGAGCAGATCTCGACCGCCGGTATGGAGGCTTCCGGCACCGGCAACATGAAGTTTGCCCTCAACGGCGCCTTGACCATCGGCACGCTCGACGGCGCCAATGTCGAGATCAAGGAGCGCGTCGGCGACGACAACATCTTCATCTTCGGCCTCACCACCGCCGAGGTCGCCGAACGCCGCGACAACGGCTACAATCCGCGCGGCGTGATCGCGTCCTCGCCGGAGTTGTCGCAGGCGGTGTCGGCGATCTCCTCCGGCGTCTTCTCGCCTGACGATCCCAACCGCTACCGCGACCTCATGAACGGCCTTTATCAGAGCGACTGGTTCATGGTGGCGGCCGATTTCGACTCCTACGCCGCCTGCCAGCGCGAGGTCGACGATCTCTGGCGCAACAGTCCCGACTGGTACTCGCGCGCCATCCGCAATGTCGCCCGCGTCGGCTGGTTCTCGTCCGATCGCACCATTCGCCAATACGCGAAAGAAATCTGGAACGTACCTGTCTGATGTGATTGCATGAGGCCGCCGACAACGTGGACGTGCATGTCGCCCAAAAGTGCCTAGCGGTTTTGGCCAACATATGCACAAACCAGAATAGTTCCCAGGGAGGGACGCCGCCTGATGAGGAAGCCGCGCGCGACCGCTGCACCAAGCGGGCCGGACGGACTGGCGCCAGCCGGCGATGTCGCGGCCATTGTCGCCGGAACGCATGGCGATCCCTTTGCAATTCTGGGTGTGCACGCGGCCGGCAAGGGCTTAGTCGCCCGCTGCTTCGTACCCAATGCCGAATGCGTCACCGCCTATACGCTCACCGGCAAGGAAGCCGGGGAACTCGTGCGCAGCAACGATGCCGGCTTCTTCGAGGGCAAGCTTTCGATCCGCAAGCGTCAGCCGTTGCGCTATCACGCGAGGAATGCCGGCGGCGACTGGTGGCTGACCGACCCTTATTCCTTCGGCCCGGTGCTAGGCCCGATGGACGACTACTACATGGCGGAGGGCTCACACCTGAGGCTCTTCGACAAGCTCGGCGCCCATATCATCGAGCATGAGGGGGCCACCGGGGTGCATTTCGCGGTATGGGCGCCCAATGCCCGGCGCGTCTCGGTGGTTGGCGCCTTCAACGACTGGGACGGCCGCCGGCACACCATGCGCGACCGCAAGGACACCGGCATCTGGGAGCTGTTCATTCCGGACCTCGGCGCCGGCCAGCCTTACAAGTTCGAGATCATCGGTCCCGACGGCGTGCGCCTGCCCCTCAAGGCCGATCCGTTCGCCTTCGAGTCCGAGCTGCGCCCGGCGACCGCTTCGGTGACGGCGCCGCCGATCGCGCATCAATGGGGCGACGAGGCCCATCGCAGCTTCTGGCAGAAGGCCGATCCGCGGCGCGAGGCGATCTCGATCTACGAGGTCCATGCCGGCTCGTGGCAGCGCCGCGATGACGGCACCTTCCTCACCTGGGACGAGCTCGCCGCGCAGCTGATCCCCTACGTGGTCGAAACCGGCTTCACCCATATCGAGTTCCTTCCGATCTCGGAGCACCCCTACGATCCGTCCTGGGGCTACCAGACGACCGGCCTTTATGCGCCGACCGCGCGCTTCGGCGATCCCGATGGCTTCGCCCGCTTCGTCGACGGTGCGCATCGTGCCGGCGTCGGCGTCATCCTCGACTGGGTGCCGGCGCATTTCCCCGTCGACGAGCATGGGCTGGTGAAGTTCGACGGCACCGCGCTCTACGAGCATGCCGACCCGCGCCAGGGTTTTCACCCCGACTGGAATACCGCCATCTACAATTTCGGCCGCCGCGAGGTGGTGTCGTTCCTCGTCAACAACGCGCTGTTCTGGGCCGAAAAATACCATGTCGACGGTTTGCGCGTCGACGCTGTCGCCTCGATGCTCTACCTCGATTATTCGCGCAGGTCAGGCGAGTGGATCCCCAACGAGAAAGGCGGGCGCGAGAATTTGCAGGCGGTCAGCTTCCTGCAGAAGATGAACAAGGAGCTTTACGGCCATCATCCCGGGGTGATGACGATCGCCGAAGAATCGACCTCATGGCCGAAGGTATCGCAGCCGGTGCATGAAGGCGGGCTCGGCTTCGGCTTCAAATGGAACATGGGCTTCATGCACGACACGCTGGAGTATTTCTCCAAGGAGCCGATCTACCGCAAGCACCATCACAACGACATCACCTTCGGCCTTGTCTACGCTTTCTCCGAGAATTTCGTCCTGCCGCTCTCTCATGACGAGGTCGTGCACGGCAAGGGCACGCTGCTCCACAAGATGGCAGGCGACGACTGGCAGAAATTCGCCACGCTGCGCGCTTACTACGCCTTCATGTGGGGTTATCCCGGCAAGAAGCTCCTGTTCATGGGCCAGGAATTCGCCCAGCGCCGCGAGTGGAGCGAGGAACGCGCGCTCGACTGGAATCTGCTGGAGCACGCCCCGCACCGCGGCGTCCGGCAGGCGGTGCGGGACTTGAACTACCTCTATCGTTCGCGCCCGGCGCTGCATGCGCGCGACTGCGAGCCGGAAGGCTTCTCCTGGCTGATCGTCGACGATCGCGACAATTCGGTCTTTGCCTGGCTGCGCAGCGCGCCGGACGGCAACCCGATAGCCGTCATTTCCAACTTCACGCCGGTGCCGCGCGAGAACTATCGCGTGCCGCTGCCGAAGGCGGGCGAGTGGCGCGAGATCATCAACACTGACGCCGCCGAGTATGGCGGCTCCGGCATGGGCAATGGCGGCATGATCGTGGCGAGCGGGGAAGGGGGCGGCACGTCGGCGACGATGCTCTTGCCGCCCCTGTCGACGATCATGCTGGAATTCGTCGCGGACGAAGCAAAGGTCCGGACAGCTTAGGAGGGAGGCAAACGATGGCAGAGATCAAGAGAACCCAGCCGCTGGCGCGCGATGCCATGGCCTATGTGCTGGCCGGCGGCCGCGGCAGCCGCCTCAAGGAGCTGACCGACCGGCGCGCCAAGCCCGCCGTCTATTTCGGCGGCAAGACGCGCATCATCGATTTTGCGCTGTCCAATGCGCTCAACTCCGGCATTCGCCGTCTCGGCGTCGCCACCCAATACAAGGCGCACTCGCTGATCCGCCACCTGCAGCGTGGCTGGAACTTCCTGCGCCCCGAACGAAACGAGAGCTTCGACATCCTGCCCGCCTCGCAGCGCGTCTCGGAAACGCAGTGGTACGAGGGCACGGCGGATGCGGTCTACCAGAACATCGATATCATCGAGGCCTATGGCCCCGAATACATGGTCATCCTAGCCGGCGACCACATCTACAAGATGGATTATGAGCTGATGCTGCGCCAGCACGTCGATGCCGGCGCCGATGTCACCGTCGGCTGCCTCGAAGTGCCGCGCATGGAGGCGACCGGCTTCGGCGTCATGCATGTCGACAAGAAGGACACCATCATCTCCTTCATCGAGAAACCCGCCGACCCGCCCGGCATACCGGACAAGCCGGACCATGCGCTGGCCTCGATGGGCATCTATGTCTTCAAGACCAAGTTCCTGATGGAGCAGTTGCGCCGCGACGCGGCCGAGCCAGGATCCAGCCGCGACTTCGGCAAGGACATCATCCCCTACATCGTCCAGCACGGTAAGGCGATCGCCCACCGCTTCGCCAAATCCTGCGTCCGCTCCTCGCACGAGTCGGAGCCTTACTGGCGCGACGTCGGTACGGTGGACGCCTATTGGGAAGCCAATATCGACCTGACCGATGTCACGCCCGAACTCGATCTCTACGACCGGGATTGGCCGATCTGGACCTATGCCGAATTGAAGCCGCCGGCCAAATTCGTGCATGACGAGGACGGCCGTCGCGGCGAGGCGATCTCCTCGCTGGTGTCCGGCGACTGCATCGTTTCCGGCGCATCGCTGCGCCGCAGCCTGATCTTCACCGGCGCGCGCATCAATTCCTATGCGAAGCTCGAGGAAGTGGTGATGCTGCCCGACGTTCAGGTTGGGCGCAACGCGCGCCTCAAGCGCGTCGTCATCGACCATGGCGTCCACATACCGGAGGGGCTGGTGGTCGGCGAGGATGCGGCACTCGACGCCAAGCGCTTCCGCGTTTCGGAAAAGGGCATCTGCCTGATCACTCAGGATATGATCAACAAGCTGTCAACCTGATAGGGTTGATCGGCAAGTTGTCAGTCTGATCAACAAAGCTGTCACTTTAGCCGTGGATCTTAGGCGCATGCAGGTTCTGTCCGTCACGCCCGAAATCTTCCCGCTGATCAAGACCGGCGGGCTTGCCGACGTGACCGGTGCCCTGCCGATCGCGCTCGCCAGCAAGGGCGTGGCGATGCGCACGCTCATCCCCGGCTACCCGGTGGTGATGGACGCCTTCAAGAAAAAGAAGGCCGTCTATCAGTACCCGCTGCTGCAGGGCGGCAAGGCTTCGGTTCACGCCGTCAAGATCGGCGAGCTCGAGCTCTTCGTGCTCGACGCGCCGCATCTTTTCGACCGCCAGGGCGGGCCCTATGGTACCGCCTCCGGCTCCGACTGGCCCGACAACTGGCGGCGCTTCGCGGCGCTGAGTCAGGTCGGCGGCGACATCGCCGGCGGCGCGATCTCCGGCTACCAGCCAGACCTCGTGCATGCCCATGACTGGCAGTCGGCAATGACGCTCGCCTACATGCGCTACGGCAATGCGATCGGCGTGCCGTCGCTGATCACCGTGCATAATCTTGCTTTTCAGGGACAGTTCGGCTCCGGCATTTTCGGCGAGCTCGGCCTGCCGGGCGTGGCGATGCAGCTCGATGGCGTCGAATATTATGGCGGCGTTGGCTTCCTCAAGGCCGGCCTGCAGGCCGCCTGGGCGATCACCACGGTGAGCCCGACCTACGCGCAGGAAATCCGCTCGCCGGAATTCGGCATGGGCCTCGACGGCCTGATCAACATGCGCGCCGTCGACCTCTACGGCATCGTCAATGGCATCGATGTCGACATCTGGAACCCGGCGACCGACAAGCACCTGGTCGCCAACTATTCGGCCGAGACGCTGGAAGCGCGCGACCTGAACCGCAAGGCCGTGGAGGACCGCTTCAGCCTCGAGCCTGACGACAGCCCGATCGTCTGCGTGGTCAGCCGTCTGACCTGGCAGAAGGGCATGGACATTTTGGCTGCCGTGGTCGACGGCGTCGTTCAGCGTGGGGCACGACTGGCGGTTCTGGGCTCGGGCGATGCCGGCCTCGAAGGCTCGCTGCTCGCCGCGGCCGCGCGGCATCGCGGCCGCGTCGGCGTCGTCATCGGCTATGACGAGGCGCTCTCCCACATCATGCAGGGCGGTTGCGACGCCATCGTCATCCCTTCACGCTTCGAGCCCTGCGGCCTGACCCAGCTCTATGGATTGCGCTATGGCTGCGTGCCGGTCGTCGCCCGCACCGGCGGCCTCGCGGACACCATCATCGACGCCAACGAGGCGGCACTTTCGGCCGGCGTTGCCACCGGTTTCCAATTCGCGCCGAACAATGGCGGCGCCCTCCTGCACGCCATCCGTCGCCTCGTTGAGGCGCATGCCAGACCCGCCGCCTGGGCCTCGATCCAGCGCCAGGGCATGAAGGCCGACGTTTCCTGGGACAAGAGCGCCGAGAAATATGTCGAACTCTATCGCTTGCTGCTTTCAAAAAGGGCTGCCTGAGGCATGATCAAAACCGTCCCTACCAAACCCTATACCGACCAGAAGCCCGGCACCTCCGGCCTGCGCAAGAAGGTGCCCGTCTTCCAGCAGGAGCACTATGCCGAGAACTTCATCCAGTCGATCTTCGACGCGCTGGAAGGTTTTCAGGGCAAGACGCTGGTGATCGGCGGCGACGGCCGTTTCTACAACCGCGAGGTCATCCAGACGGCCATCGCCATGGCCGCTGCGAACGGCTTCGGCAAGGTGATGGTCGGGCAGGGCGGCATCCTGTCGACGCCGGCCGCGTCCAACATCATCCGCAAATACAAGACCTTTGGCGGCATCATCCTGTCGGCCAGCCACAATCCGGGTGGCCCGCACGAGGACTTCGGCATCAAATACAATGCCGGCAACGGCGGCCCTGCGCCGGAGAAGATCACCGACGCGATCTTCGAAAAGTCCAAGACGATCTCGAGCTTCAAGATCGCCGACATCGGCACCGTCGACATCGACACGATCGGCACCTTCCAAGCCGGCGGCATGACGGTCGAGGTGTTCGACCCGGTCAAGGACTATGCCGAGCTGATGGAGAGCCTGTTCGACTTCGACGCCATCCGCGCGAATTTCAAATATGGCTTCCGCATGCGCTTCGACGCCATGCACGCGGTGACCGGCCCCTATGCCAAGGAGATCCTCGAGCGTAGGCTCGGCGCCCCGGCCGGGACCTGCCGCAATTTCAAGCCGCTGCCCGATTTCGGCGGCCATCACCCCGATCCGAACCTGGTCCATGCCAAACATCTCTATGACGAGATGATGGGGCCGGACGCGCCGGATTTCGGCGCCGCTTCCGACGGTGACGGCGACCGCAACCTGATCATCGGCAAGGGCATCTTCGTAACGCCCTCGGATTCTCTGGCGATGCTGGCCGCCAATGCGCATCTGGCGCCCGGCTACAAGGAAGGCCTGAAGGGCATCGCCCGCTCGATGCCGACCAGCGGAGCGGCCGATCGCGTCGCCGAGAAGCTCGGCGTCGGCATCTACGAGACGCCGACCGGCTGGAAGTTTTTCGGCAATCTGCTCGACGCCGGCATGGCGACGATCTGCGGCGAGGAAAGCGCCGGCACCGGTTCCAACCATGTGCGCGAGAAGGACGGGCTGTGGGCCGTGCTTCTGTGGCTCAACATCCTCGCTGTGCGGGGCGAGAGCTGCAAGGACATCGTCACCAAGCACTGGGAAAGCTACGGCCGCAACTATTACTCGCGCTACGACTATGAGGAGGTCGAGACAGACCGCGCCAACGCACTGGTCGACGAATTGCGCGCCAAGCTCGGCTCGCTGCCCGGCACCAGCGTGCGCGGCATGAAGATCGCCAGCGCCGACGACTTCGCCTATCACGACCCGGTCGACGGCTCGGTGAGCAAAAACCAGGGCATCAGGATCCTGTTCGAGGGCGGCTCGCGCGTCGTGCTCCGGCTCTCCGGCACCGGCACTTCCGGCGCCACGCTGCGCGTCTATATCGAGCGTTACGAGCCCGACAAGGCGAGGCATGACCTCGACACGCAGGAAGCGCTCGCCGACCTCATCGCCGCCGCCGACGACATCGCCGGCATCAAGAGCCACACCGGTCGCAACAAGCCGAGCGTGATTACTTGAAAGTGGTGAGGATTTCCCCTTCTCCCCCTGTGGGAGAAGGTGGCCGAGCGAAGTTCGGACGGTTGAGGGGTGCTCCAGCTTGGCGCAAACCCGTGTCCAGAACATCGACGCCTCTTTCCTTCCAACGCCCCTCATCCGTCTCGGCGCTGCGCGCCGATCCACGTTCTCCCACAAGGGGAGAAGGGGAGAGGCCCGCATGACCCTCGGCGCCAGCATCACTCCCGAAGGCATCCGCTTTGCCGTTTGCTCCTCATCGGCCAGACGTCTTTGGGTCTCGCTCTTCGACGATAGCGGCGCGCGCGAGATCGACCGGCTGGAACTCAACCCGGAAGGCGAGGGCGTGCATGCACTCCTTGTCCCCGGCCTTGGGAACGGCACGCGTTACGGTTTTCGCGCCGACGGCGACTATGCGCCGGAGCGCGGCCTCTGGTTCGATCCGAACAAGCTTCTCATCGATCCGTATGCCGTCGAGGTCGATCGTCCATACCAATATCACTGGAGGCTGGCCGCCAAACGCAATGAAGGCGCCGACACGTCCTCGCTCATGCCAAAGGCAATTGCTCATTCCCTGCCCAAACCGCAGCCGCCCCAGCCGCCGCTGTTCCGGCCCGGCGGCCTGATTTACGAACTCAACGTCCGCTCCTTCACCATGCTGCATCCGGACGTCCCCGAGGCCCAGCGCGGCACCATCGCGGCGCTTGCCCATCCGGCTGTCGTCGAGCATCTGAAGCGTCTCGGCGTTTCCGCCGTCGAGTTGATGCCGATCACGGCCTCGATCGACGAGCGCCATTTGCCGCCGCTGGGGCTGAACAATGCCTGGGGCTACAACCCCGTCACCTTCATGGCGCTCGATCCCCGCCTGGCACCGGGCGGCCTGAGCGAATTGCGCGATACCGTCGCGGCGCTGAGTGAAGCGGGTATCGGCACGATCCTCGACCTCGTCTTCAACCACACCGGCGAAAGCGACCGGCTCGGGCCGACACTGTCGCTGCGCGGCCTCGACGCCCGGACCTATTACCGGCACATGCCGGACGGCCGACTGGCCAATGACACCGGCACCGGCAACACCGTCGCCTGCGACCACCCGGTCGTGCAGAGGATGGTGCTCGACACGCTGCGCCATTTCGTCCGCCATGCCGGCGTCGACGGCTTCCGCTTCGATCTGGCGCCGGTGCTCGGCCGCGTTGACGGCACGTTCGATCCGGAGGCGCCGCTTCTCGAAGCCATCGCCGGCGACCCCGTGCTCGCCGACCGCGTGCTGATCGCCGAGCCATGGGATATTGGCGCGACCGGCTACCAGCTCGGCAATTTCCGGCCGCCATACCTTGAATGGAACGACCGCTATCGCGATGACGTCCGGCGCTTTTGGCGCGGCGACGCGGGCGCGATCGGCGCTTTAGCCACGCGGCTTGCCGGCTCCTCCGATGTCTTCGGCAGGGCGGGCCAGCCGGTGAGCCGCAGCGTCAATTTCATCGCCGCGCATGACGGCATGACGCTGGCCGACATCGTTGCCTATGAGAAGAAGCACAATGCGGCCAACGGCGAGCACAATCGCGACGGCCACAATGACAATCTGTCGTGGAACAACGGTGTCGAGGGCGAGACCGATGACGCCGAAATCGCCAAGGCCCGCTTCGGTGACCAGCGCGCGCTGCTTGCGACGCTCTTTGCCTCGCGCGGCACCATCATGCTGACCGCCGGCGACGAGTTCGGCCGCACACAGAAGGGCAACAACAACGCCTATGCGCAGGACAACGCCATCACCTGGCTCGACTGGGCCGGCCGCGACCGGGCGCTGGAGCGGTACACAGCAGCGCTTGCGCAACTGCGCCGTGCCTTTCCGCCGTTATCCGACACGAATTTCCTGACCGGCAAAGCTGCAGACGGAATGGAAATCCCGGACGTCGAGTGGTTGACCGAAACCGGCGTGCCGCTCGGCGAGGCCGACTGGAACGACCCCGGCCGACACCGCCTCGTCATGATCCTCGGCGATAGCCAGCGCGGTCGCCTTGCCGTCATGGTCAATGGCGACCGCCGCCAATGCGTCTTCACCTTGCCGCTGCGAGATGGCTACGAGTGGCGTTCGGCGATCGACACGCAGGCGATCGACCTGGCGCGGCCGCTGCCCGGCCGCACCGTCAATTTCATGATCGAGCGCAGGGCGGCCGGAAACGCCCACGCCGGGAAGGGTTCGTAATGGCTGGTGGGAATGCCGAATGGTGGCGCGGCTGCGTGGTCTACCAGATCTATCCGCGCTCCTTCCAGGATACGACCGGCGACGGCAGCGGCGATCTCAAGGGGGTAACGTCGCGTCTTGCCCATGTCGCTTCGCTCGGCGTCGATGCCGTCTGGCTCTCGCCCTTCTTCAAGTCGCCGATGGCCGACATGGGCTATGACGTGTCGGACTATCGCGATGTCGATCCGATGTTCGGCACACTGGAGGATTTCGACGCGCTGGTCGCCGAGGCGCACCGGCTCGGCCTCAAGCTCATCATCGACCAGGTGATCTCGCATTCGTCCGACAAGCACGAATGGTTTGTCGAGAGCCGCGCCAGCCGCGACAACGCCAAGGCGGACTGGTATGTCTGGGCCGACGCCAAGCCGGATGGCAGTGCGCCCAACAACTGGCAGTCGCTGTTCGGCGGGCCGGCCTGGGAGTGGGACGCCACCCGCCGGCAATACTACATGCACAATTTTCTGGCCGCGCAGCCGGATCTGAATTTCCACAATCCGGAGGTGCAGGATGCGGTGCTTGACACCGTGCGCTTCTGGCTGGAGCGCGGCGTTGACGGGTTCCGGCTGGATACCGTTAACTACTATGTCCACGACCGCTGGCTGCGCGACAACCCGCCGCTGGCTTCAAGCGTCGCCGGCACCAACGTCGCCTCAACCACCTACGCCTTCCAGGAGCATCTCTTCGACAAGACGCGCCCCGAGAATCTCGATTTCCTGAAGCGCTTCCGCGTGTTGCTCGACGAATATCCGGACCGTGCCGCCGTCGGCGAAGTGGGCGATGAGGAGCGCTCGCTGCAGACGCTCGCCGCATACACCTCCGGCGGCGACAAATTGCAGATGTGCTACACCTTCGACCTGCTCGGCCCGCAATTCTCGGCCGCCCATGTGCGCGGCTGCGTCGAGGCGTTCGAGAACGCGGTTGCCGACGGCTGGGTCTGCTGGGCCTTCTCCAACCACGACGTCATGCGCCATGTCAGCCGCTGGACGCAGCCGGGCGAAAATCCTGATGCGGTGGCGAAATTCGCGATCGCGCTGCTGTCCTGCCTGCGCGGCTCGATCTGCCTCTACCAGGGCGAGGAGCTTGGGCTGGAGGAAGCCGAGCTTGCCTATGAGGACCTGCGCGATCCGCTGGGCGTCCGTTTTTGGCCGGGCGTGAAGGGCAGGGACGGCTGCCGCACCCCGATGGTGTGGGAGGCCGGGGCCGAAATTGGTGGCTTCTCCGCGGGCAAGCCCTGGCTGCCGGTACCGCCGTCGCATCGCGCCCGCGCGGTCGATGTGCAGGAGGGCGAGGACGGTTCTGTCCTTGCCGCCTATCGCTCGATGCTGGCCTTGCGCAAGCGCCATCCGGCGCTGATCGCCGGCTCGATCCGGTTCCTAGAGGCTGAGGGCGATGTGCTTGCTTTCATCCGTCAGCACGAAAACGAGAACTTGCTATGCGTCTTCAACTTCGCTGGTGAGCCGGCGAACTGGACGCTGCCGGCCGAGATCAGCGATGTCGAGATAACGGTTCTTGCCGTAGACGTCGCCGGCGTGCTTGGCGGTGTTCTCGGAGAAATTGCGCTGGCGCTGCCGCCTGTAGGGTGCTTCGTCGGGAGAATTGGCTGACGGTCGCTACTGCAC
>NZ_RZSV01000094.1:0-20715 GCF_004023205.1 Mesorhizobium sp. M1A.F.Ca.IN.020.03.2.1
CCATGTCAGAAGCCGCCAACATCGTGGCCGACCCCGCCAGACAGGAGAATGTGACGCGCATTCTCGACTGTGCCGAGCGCCTGTTCCGGCATTACGGCTACGGCAAGACCAACGTTGCCGACATTGCACGCGAGCTCGGCATGTCGCCGGCCAACATCTACCGCTTCTTCGCCTCCAAGGTCGAAATCCACCAGGCCGTCTGCGGCCGCATGCTCGGCGCCAGCTACGCAATGGCCTACGAGATTTCGCGCCTGCCGATCAGCGCGGAGGAGCGGCTGCGCCGTTACGTTCACGCCCAGTACAAGATGACGCTGGAAGTCATGCTCGACGACCAGAAGGTGCATGAGATGGTGATCGTCGCGCTCGAGCGCGACTGGGGCGTCATCGACAAGCATGTCGACCGCATCCACGACCTGCTCGCTGACGTCATCCGCGACGGCATAGAGGCCGGCGAGTTCAGGAAGCAGGACCCGGTGATCGCCTCGCGCTGTTTCGGCGCCTCCACCGTCATCCTATGCCATCCGCAGATGGTCGCTCAGTGCCTTGCCAAGACCAACCGGGCAATGCCGGACGACCTCATCGACTACGCAATCAGAGCCTTGAAATAGCCGCTGCCCCGCCGGGTGCCGGTCGACGTTTATCTCCAGTTCGGGAGTGCTAAGGTGTCTTTGTCCAGTTCCATCCTCCGCAGGCTGCCGGCCGCGGGCCTCCCAGTCGTCGGCGTCGTTGTCGCGGCGCTCGGGCTTGCCGGCTGCAGCCAAGAGAAGAAAGCGGAAGCCCAGGAAGTCATCCGGCCGGTGAAGGTCGTCGAGATCGGCGAGGCCGAGACCACGCGCCAGCTCGACTATTCCGGCTCAGTGCGCGCCCGCACCGAGATGAATCTCGGCTTCCGCATCGCCGGCAAGGTCACCGAGCGTCTCGTCGACATCGGCCAGCATGTGAACGAGGGCGACGTGCTTGCCCGCGTCGACCCCTCCGACTACGAGCTGTCGGTGAAGAGCGCCGAGGCGAGCCTCGACGCCGCCGAGCGGCAGGTCGAGACCGTCGATCTCGCCAGGAAGCGCGCCGAGCAGCTCTATGCCAAGAACTTCGCGCCTAAGTCGCAGCTCGATCAGGCCGTTCTGAGCTATGATCAGGCCGTGGCGACGCGCGATGCCGCCCGTTCGACCCTGGCCCAGGCGCAGAACCAGGTCCATTACACCGATCTCAAAGCCGGCAAGGCCGGCATCGTCACCGCCATCTCGGCCGATATCGGTCAGGTGGTCGGCGCCGGCACGCCGGTCATGACGGTTGCCGTCGACGGCGAGAAGGAAGTGCTGATCGCGGTGCCGGAAATGGACATCGCCGGCTTCCGGCCGGGCAAGGAGGTCAAGGCGAGCTTCTGGTCGGACGAGGCGCTGACCCTTGACGGCAAGGTCCGCGAGGTGGCCGGCAGCGCCGATCCGCAGTCGCGCACCTTCGCGGTCCGGGTGTCGCTGCCCAACGATCCGCGGGTGCTGCTCGGCATGACCGCCAATGTCGCGGCGACCGTCGGCAGCAAGGCGCAGCTGGTGTCGATCCCGCTGACCGCCATGGCTGAGAAGGACGGCAAGCACATCGTCTGGACGGTCGACCGCGCGTCCGACACGGTGCATCCGCGCCCAATCAAGGTGGCGAACTTCACCGCCGACGGCGTTGCCGTTGCCGAAGGTTTGAAGCAGGGCGACGTGGTGGTGGCCGCCGGCACACAGTTCATGACCGACAATCTGAAAGTGAAGCTTTCCGGCGATGCCGCCCAGCAGTCCGCCTCGGCGGAGGATGACGTCGCCGCCACTAGCAGCCTGCGCTAACCAGGCGAAAGAACGCCTTTCCCGACCTCGCTGCCGTGAGCCGCGAGCCGGGCAGGGCATGGGTTCCGGGCGGCGAAATCGCCCGATCGACGAGACGCGGCATTGGTATCCCCCGCACCACGGCCGCGTCGAGCGCGATTGCGAGTCTCTCTCCTGCTTGAGGTGCTCGCCGCCCGGAAGCCCACTGAGAACTCATGAGCCGCAAGGCATGCTGCCTTGCCGCCAATTGGACTGGACCTGCGCCATGACCACGGACAGCAGCACTGAAAAGCGTCCCTTCAACCTCTCGCGCTGGGCGATCGGGCATCCGAGCATCGCGCGCTTCCTGTTCGGCCTCATTATTCTGGCCGGCGCGCTAGGCCTGATGCGCATGGGCCAGAAGGAAGACCCGGACTTCACCTTCCGCGTCATGGTCGTGCAGGCAGTCTGGCCGGGCGCCTCGATCCAGGACATGGAAGACCAGGTCGTCAACAAGATCGAGCGCAAGCTGCAGGAGACGCCGCATCTCGACTTTGTCCGCTCCTACACCCGCGCCGGCAGCGCCATCATCACGCTCCAGGTAAAGGGCGACACCAACGCCGAGGAGGTGAAGGATGCCTTCTACCAGGTGCGCAAGAAGGTCGGCGATATCGCCAACGAACTGCCGCAGGGCCTGCTCGGCCCCTATTTCAACGACGAGTTCGGCGACACCTTCATCACGCTGCATTCGATCAGCGGCGACGGCTTCACCTATCCCGAGCTGAAGAAATTCGCCGTTCAGGCGCGCGACATGCTGCTGGCGACGCCGGGCGTCGAAAAGGCCGTCATCATCGGCGACCAGCCCGAGAAGATCAATATCGATGTGTCCTCCAAGGCGCTCGCCGAGCGCGGCCTGACGGTGCTTGACCTGCAGAATGCCGTGAAAGGGCAGAACGCCGTCGATCCGGCGGGCTCGGTCGATACCGGCTTGCGCTCGGTTCGCATCTCGGTCGAGGGCGACGTCATCAAGGCCGCCGATATCCGCGAGCTGAGGCTGCGCGCCGGCAATCAGGTGACGCGTCTTGGCGACATCGCCACGGTCTCTTCCGGCCTCGAGGACCCTTATGAGCGCAAGTACCGCTTCAACGGCCACGAAAGCGTCCAGGTCGGCGTCGTCATGGCCAAGGGCTTCAATGTCAGGGACGTCGGTAAGGATGTCGAGGCGACCTACAAGCGCTTCGAGGAAGGTCTGCCTTATGGCGTTGCGGTCGACCAGATCTCCGACCAGCCGGAGGTGGTCAAGGATGCCGTCAACGAATTCATGGAGGCGCTCGGCGAAGCGTTGCTGATCGTTCTCGTCGTCTCGTTCCTGTCGATCGGCTGGCGCTCCGGCCTGGTGATCGCGATCGCCATCCCGCTGGTTTTAGCCGCCACCTTCGCCATCATGTACGAGATCGGCATCGACCTGCAGCGCATCTCGCTCGGCGCGCTGATCATCGCGCTCGGTCTGCTGGTCGACGACGCCATGATCGTCGTCGAGATGATGGAGCGCAAGCTGGAGGAGGGGCTGGTCAAGATCGAGGCGGCGAGCTTCGCCTATTCCTCGACCGCCTTCCCGATGCTGACCGGCACGCTGATCACCACCGCGGGCTTCATCCCGGTCGGCTTCGCGGCCTCCACCGCGGGCGAATATGTGCGCACGCTGTTCTATGTCGTCGGCATCGCACTGGTCGTGTCGTGGTTCGTCGCGGTCTATTTCACGCCCTGGCTGGGCTACATGATCCTGAAGCAGCGCAAGCACGCCGGCACCCACCACGACGTCTTCGACACCGGCTTCTACCGGCGGCTGCGCGCGACGGTCACCTGGGCCGTGCGCCACCGCATCATCGTGCTGGCGATGACGCTGGTCACTTTCGGCACCAGCCTCTGGGCCTTCCAGTTCATCCCGCAGAACTTCTTCCCGCAGTCGTCACGTCCGGAAATCCTGGTCGATCTCTGGCTGCCGGAAGGTACATCGATCAAGGAGGTCGAGAACCAAGCCAAGGCGCTCGAAGCGAAGATGATGGACGACCAGGACAAGCGCTTCATCGCCACCTATATCGGCGAGGGCGCTCCGCGCTTCTTCCTGCCGCTCGACCAGCAGCTTCGCAATCCGAACTTTGCCCAGCTTCTGGTGATGGCCAAGGATGAGCCGGCGCGCGAGCGGCTGATCGTCAAGATGCGAGGCATCCTCGCCAAGGACTTCCCGTCGATCCGCGCCAAGGTCGATCGTTTGTTCCTCGGGCCGCCGACCGGCTGGCCGGTGCAAATGCGCATCATGGGGCCGGATCGCCAGGAGGTGCGCCGCATCGCCGACGAGGTGAAGGCAAGGTTCGAAGCAAACCCGCTGCTCGGCGCCGTCCATGACGACTGGCTGGAGCCGGTGCCGGCGATGAAGCTGGTGATCGACCAGGACCGAGCCCGGGCACTAGGCGTCACATCGCAGCGCATTCGCCAGATGCTGCAGGCAACCATGTCCGGTGCGCCACTCGACGATTTCCGCGACGGCGAAGAGACGGTCTCGATCGTCGCCCGCGAGCCGGAGGCGACCCGTCATCTGCTGTCCTCGGTCGACTCCGTCTACATCCCGACCGACTTCGGCGGCTCCGTGCCCCTGTCCCAGGTGGCGAAAGTGGTGCCCGTGATGGAGCAGGGCATCGAGTGGCGGCGCGACCGTCTGCCGACCATCAGCGTGCGCGCCACGTTGCCGGATGGCGTGCAGTCGAACGACGTCGTCACCAAGATGTACAACGACATGAAGGACCTGCGCGCCGGCCTTGCCCCCGGCTACAAGATCGAGATCCAGGGCGGCGCGGAGGACTCGGCCGAAAGCCAGGCCTCGATCGCCGCCAAGGCACCGATCATGCTGGCCGTCATCGTCATCTTGCTGATGGTCCAGCTGCAGCATTTCGGCAAGTCGATGCTGGTGCTGGCCACCGGCCCGCTCGGCATCATCGGTGCCGCGGCAGCCCTTCTGATCAGCGGCGCGCCCTTCGGCTTTGTCGCCATCCTCGGCGTCATCGCGCTGCTCGGCATCATCATGCGAAACTCGATCATCCTGGTCGACCAGATCGACCAGGACATCGCCGCCGGCATGGATCGATCGGAAGCGATCGTCGGCGCTGCGGTGCGCCGCTTCCGCCCGATCATGCTGACGGCGCTGACCGCGGTGCTTGCGCTGATTCCGATCTCGCGCGCCGTCTTCTGGGGGCCTCTGGCCTACGCCATGATGGGCGGCATCCTCGTCGCCACCGTGCTCACCATCCTGGTGCTGCCGGCGGGCTATGCCCTGTTCTTCGGCCGCGAGCCCAAGACGGCCAAGACAGGCGAGCAGGCGCAGGAGCCGGAACAGGTCGAAGGCATCGAAAGACCGCAGCTGGCGCTGGCTGCGGAATAAGAAGGTGGCAACCTCGAATCATCCGCCATCGGCGAAAGCCGGTGGCGGATGATGTGCATCGAAAGAACGCCTCGCGCCGCCGCGGCGCGCTCGGCGAGGCGCCTACGCCAATTCCTCGGAATGCGCGACCGTCACGCCATACTCCGCGGCCGAGTCGAGCATCGTATGCCACAGGCTTTCGGCAAAGGTTGCGAATACCAAGAGGTTGAACACGGCCTGGCCGTCTTGTCGGTTCTTCCCGCGCCAGAGCGTCACGCTGGTATGGTCGATCGAGGTGGCGGCTGCCGTGCCGACCGGGAATATTTCGGGGTGCAGGTCGATCGACGACAGCTTGGCCAGCATCGTGCGCGCCTTGTCGCCGGAAACGCTGATCAACGCGCGCGCATGTGATTGATCGGAAAGCGAGGCCAAACCGGCAAACACGCGGGCAAGGGTCTCCATCCTTTGCCCGCCGCCTCTCGACAGCACCAGAAACTGGTCCGGTCCTGACCAGATCAGCGTCGCGTCGGCCGTGTCGGCCGCCTTGGGTGTTTCCGGCGCGGCGACGCCGAAGCGAGCCTTCGCGGCATTGACCGTCTCGGCCGCCTTGCCGCGACGCGCCATCACCTGAACGAGGTCGAAATTGCGGATCTCGGTCAGCGACACGCCGGCTTCGCCCGGCGCGCCATAACGGCCGGCGACCAGGGCGCGCTCGAGCGGGCTGCGGATGTTCCAGGAAAAATCAGCCACGCTGGCGCCCTCCATCCGGATCGTAGAAGACGGAATTGCAGAGCTCGACATCGTACTCCTCGCCACGCAGCGGATCATGAGCGCGCACGATCTCACCAATGCGCGCACGGCCACGCTCGACGAGGCCGAGCCCGATCCACTGGTCGAGCACCGGTGAGAAGCAGACCGAGGTGATATAGCCCTGGTCGTTGTCTGGTCCGGGGGTCTCGCCCTTGGGAACGATGTGCGCGCCGGAGCGTAGGCGGCGCGCCTTGTCGGTCGGCTTAATGCCGACGACCACCTGCCGGTTCGGCGCGACGAGTGCTTCGCGGCCGGCCATGACGCGGCCGATGAAATCCTTCTTGGTCGACATCATCTTGCCGAGACCGAGATCGGCAGCCGTTGTGGTGCCGTTGAGCTCCGGTCCGGCGACATGGCCCTTTTCGATGCGCATCACGCCGAGCGCCTCGGTGCCGTAAGGCGTCACGCCGAACGGCTTTCCCGCGATCATCAGGTTGCGCGCCAGAGCCTCGCCGTAGCGCGCCGGCACCGAAATCTCGAACGCCATCTCGCCGGAGAAGGAGATCCGGAACAGCCTCGCCTTGATGCCGCCGCGCAGCTTGACTTCGCGCGCGCCCATGAACGGAAAGCCTTCGTTCGACAGGTCTTCGGCCGGATCGACGATCTCCTTCAGCAGATCGCGGGTCTTCGGACCGGCGATGGAGAATTGCGCCCACTGGTCGGAGACCGAGGTCAGCTGCACGTCGAGTTCGGGGAATAGGACCTGGCGGCAGAATTCGAGATGCTGCATCACCAGCCCAGCCTTGGCGGTCGTGGTTGTGAGGAAATAATGGTCCTCGGCCAGGCGCGAGGTGGTTCCGTCGTCATAGACGATGCCGTCCTCGCGCAGCATCAGCCCGTAACGCGCCTTGCCGACAGCGAGGCTGGAGAACGCGTTGATATAGACGCGGTCCAGGAGGGCGCCGGCGTCCGGGCCGTGCACGTCGATCTTGCCCAGCGTCGAGACATCGCAGAAGCCGACGCCACTTCGCACCGCCTTGACCTCGCGGGTGACCGATTCCAGCCAGTCTTTTTCGCCGGGCAACGGATACCATTGCGCGCGTTTCCACAGGCCGGTGTCGACGAACACCGCGCCCTGTTCGGCCGCCCAGTGATGCGACGGCGTCAGCCGCGTCGCATGGAAATTCTCGTCGCGGTGGTGGCCGGCGAAGGCGCCGATGGCGACCGGCACATAAGGCGGCCGGTAGATGGTCGTGCCCGTTTCGGGAATGGATTTGCCGCTCACCGCCGCCATGATCGCGAGGCCGGCCACATTCGAAGTCTTGCCCTGGTCGGTCGCCATGCCGAGCGTCGTGTAGCGCTTCAGGTGCTCGACCGACTCGAGACCCTCGCGCTGCGCCAGCTCGACATCGGAAGCAGTCACGTCATGCTGCTGGTCTACGAAGGCCTTGCCCTTGCCGGTGACATGCCAGAGCGGCGTCAGCGAAAAGGCCTCGTCGTCGGCGATCGGCGCCGATCCGGCGTTGCCGCTCCGTCCGGCATCGCGCGCCGCTGCAGCACCTGCCTCGAAACCTTCCCGCAGGCAGGCGCCAAAGCCGAAGGCGCCGTTCGCCGCGCCTGCCGCCACCATGCCGGGCGGCGCGGCGTCCGGTACGAAGGCGGCGATATCGTCGCGCCATTTCGGCCGGCCGCGATGATAGGAGGTGAGGCCGACCACAGGGTTCCAGCCGCCGGAGACGGCAAGCCCGTCGGCCTCGACTTCGGCGCGCGCGCCGCCGGTCAGCGATACGGAAATCTTGCGCACACCGCTCTTGCCGCCGTCAACGCCGCTGACTGAGCCGTTGAGAATCGGGAAGCCGCCCTTGCCGGCACGCGAGCGATGGGCCGGCGAAACGTCTGGCCGCCCATCGATCACCGCAGCGACCTGCAGTCCGGCTGCGATCGCCGCCTCCACCGTGCGCCAGCCATCCTCATTGTTGGTGAACAGCGCAATCCGTCGCGCCGGTGCAGCGGCGTAGCGGTTGATGTAGCTGCGCATGGCGGAGGCCATCATCACGCCAGGCGTATCGTTGCCGGCGAAGACGATGGGACGTTCGATCGCGCCCGCCGCGACGACGCAGCGCTTGGCGACGATACGCCAAAGCCGCTGCCGCACCTGATGCTCCGGCGGTAGGGACAGATGGTCGTTGACGCGCTCGATCGCGCCATAGGTACCGCCGTCATAGACGCCGAACAGCGTCGTGCGCGTCATGATGCGAACGTCCGGCATCGCCGCGAGTTCGTCCAGGGTACGGGCAATCCATTCGGCCGCCGGCAGCCCGTCGATCGTACCGCCATCGGCCAGCAAGCGCCCGCCGAGGACAAAATCCTCCTCGCACAGGATGACGCGCGCGCCGCAGCGCGCGGCGGCAACGGCGGCGGCGAGGCCGGCCGGGCCGGAGCCGGCGATCGCCACGTCGCAATGCGCCCATGCTTTGTCATAGCGATCGGGATCGGGAATGCCCGCCGCGCGGCCGAGGCCGGCGGCGCGGCGGATCGCCGGTTCGTAGATCGCTTCCCAGAATTTCGCCGGCCACATGAAGGTCTTGTAGTAGAAGCCGGCGACGAAAATCGGCGCGAAGAGCTGGTTGACCGCCATGACGTCGAAATTGAGCGACGGCCAGCGGTTCTGGCTGGCGGCCTCGAGCCCTTCATAGAGCTCGGCGGTCGTTGCCTTGGTGTTCGGCTCGCGCCTCGCGCCACTGCGCAGCTCGACCAGCGCGTTGGGCTCTTCCGAGCCCGCCGTCAGGATGCCGCGCGGGCGGTGATATTTGAACGAGCGGCCGACCAGCTTGACGCCGTTGGCGACGAGCGCCGAGGCAAGCGTATCGCCCTGGAAGCCGGAGAGTGTCTTGCCGTCGAAGCGGAAGCTCAGCGGCGTCGAGCGGTCGATAAGGCCGCCGGCGGCCAGACGGTTTGCCTGGTTGCCGCGCATCAAGCACCAACCTTGGCGGAGCCGGCGCCCGCCGCCGGCTCGACAGCCGAAATCTCATGCGTCAGCGTGTTGCGCGTGACCTTCAGCCAGGCCCGGCAGCCGCCGCCGTGATACCAATGCTCGCTCATCACACCGGCGATGTTGTCGCGCAGGTAGACGTAGTCGTAGACGGCGTCTTCACCGGCATCGGCAGGCGGGCGCTGCGGCTTGGCGTCGCCGAGATAGGTGAACTCGCCGAGTTCGCGTTCGCCGCAGAAGGGACAGACTATGCGCATGGTCGGGTCTTCAATGGAGGTTCGGTTGGGCGCCCTGGCCCTTCTCGTCAATCATGGCGCCGCGCTGGAACCGGTCGAGGCGGAAGCGGGCGGCTTCCTTGTGCGATTGATCGCGGGCGATGAGATGAGCAAAGACGAAGCCGGAGCCAGGCGTCGCCTTGAAGCCGCCATAGCACCAGCCGGCATTGAGATAGAGGCCGTCGACCGGGCTCTTGTCGATGATCGGCGAGCCGTCCATCGACATGTCCATGATGCCGCCCCACTGGCGCAGAAGCCGCACGCGGCCGATCATCGGGATCAGCGCCATGCCGCCTTCGCAAACATCCTCCACGACAGGCAGATTGCCGCGCTGGGCATAGGAGTTGTAGCCGTCGATGTCGCCGCCGAACACCAGCCCGCCCTTGTCCGACTGGCTGACATAGAAATGCCCGGCGCCGAAGGTCATGACGTTGGGCAGGAGCGGCTTGATCGCTTCGGAGACGAAGGCCTGCAGTACATGGCTCTCGATCGGCAGGCGCAGTCCGGCCATCGCCGCGACGCGTGAGGAACTGCCGGCGACCGCCATGCCGACCTTGCCGGCGCCGATCCGGCCGCGCGAGGTCTCGACGCCGGAGACCTTGCCGTTGGTGTCGCGCATGAAGCCGGTGACTTCGCAGTTCTGGATGATGTCCACGCCGAGCTCGCTCGCCGCGTGCGCGTAGCCCCAGACCACGGCATCGTGACGTGCCGTGCCGCCGCGTCGCTGCAACAGCCCGCCCTGCACCGGGAAGCGCGCATTGTCGAAGTTCAGGAACGGCATCATCTTCCTGAGCGCCGCCTGGTCGAGCAGCTCGGCATCGATGCCGTTGATGCGCATGGTGTTGCCGCGTCGGGCAAAGGCGTCGCGCTGCGGGTCGGAATGGTAGAGGTTGATGACGCCGCGCTGGCTGACCATCGCGTTGTAGTTCAAATCCTGCTCCATCCGCTCCCACAGCTTCATCGACAATTCGTAAAAGCCGGTGTTGCCGGGCAGGCCGTAATTGGAGCGGATGATGGTGGTGTTGCGGCCGGCATTGCCGGAGCCGATCCAGCCCTTCTCCAGCACCGCAACGTTGCGGATGCCAAACTCGTTGGCGAGGAACCAGGCGGTCGCCAGCCCGTGCCCACCGCCGCCGATGATCACCACGTCGTAGCGATCCTTCGGAGCCGCATCCCGCCAGGTCGGCTTCCAGGTCTTGTGGCCGGAGAGGGCGGCACGGGCGAGCGAGAAGATCGAGTATTTCATGAAATCATTCCGAGGCCGCTCGCCCACGCCGACTCTTCTCTATTGCATCGGATTGCACGGCCGACGGGCTTTAGATGTCCAGCGTGTGGTCGCGCTCCCACTGCGTGAAGTGCGAAGCATAGGAATTCCATTCCTGTTGCTTCAGCTTTAGATATGCCGACGAAAATTCCTCACCCAGCGCCGCCTTCAGCGATTTGTCCTTGTCGAACTCACGCAGCGCATCGAGCAGGTTGAGCGGCAGTTTCGGCGCATCCGTCACGGTATGACCGAACTGGTACATGTCGATGTCGTAGCGCTTGCCGGGATCGGCCTTCGAGCGGATGCCGTCGAGGCCGGCAGCGATGATCACTGCCTGCAGCAAATAGGGATTGGCGGCGCCGTCCGGCAGACGCAGCTCGAAGCGGCCCGGTCCCGGCACGCGCACCATGTGGGTACGGTTGTTACCGGTCCAGGTCACGGTGTTCGGCGCCCAGGTGGCGCCCGAAATGGTGCGCGGCGCGTTGATGCGCTTGTAGGAATTGACCGTCGGGTTGGTGATCGCGGCAAGTGCCGAAGCATGCTTCATGATGCCGCCGAGGAAGTTCCTGCCCTTGGCGGACAGGCCGAGCTCCTCCGAATTGTCGGCGAAGACATTGGTCTTGCCGGTCTCGTCCCACACCGAGATGTGCGCATGGCAGCCATTGCCGGTCAGGCCCTGGAAGGGCTTGGGCATGAAAGTCGCGCGCAGCCCGTGGTTTTCCGCAACTGACTTGACCATAAACTTGAAGAAAGAGTGCTTGTCGGCGGTCGCCAGCGCGTGATCGAAGGTCCAGTTCATTTCGAACTGGCCGTTGGCGTCCTCATGGTCGTTCTGGTACGGACCCCAGCCCAGCGCCAGCATATGGTCGCAGATCTCGGCGATCACGTCGTAGCGACGCATCACCGCTTGCTGGTCGTAGCAGGGTTTCGACGCCGTGTCGTACTGGTCGGAGATAGCGCTGCCGTCCGGCGAGATCAGGAAGAACTCGGCCTCGATGCCGGTCTTGACATGCATGCCGTCGCGGGCGGCCTCTTCGATCAGCCGCTTCAACGTGTTGCGCGGCGCCTGGTCGACGAGCTTGTCGTCCATCACGCACGTGGCCGCCACCCAGGCTACCTCCGGCTTCCACGGCAGCTGGATCACCGAATCCGGATCCGGCACCGCCAGCATGTCGGGGTGCGCCGGCGTGAGATCGAGCCACGTGGCGAAGCCGGCAAATCCGGCGCCGTCCTTCTGCATGTCGGCGATCGCCTGCGCCGGCACCAGCTTGGCACGCTGCCCGCCGAACAGGTCGGTGTAGGAGATCATGAAGTATTTGACGCCGTTCTCCTTGGCGAATGCGGCGAGATCGTTCCCCATTATAGTTCCTCGCTTATGTGATCCTGGATGGAGTGTCCTAGAAGCCGTTCTTCCCCGGTATCCAGTTGGTGCCGGCAAGCGGCACGCCGGCCATGGCGGCTGCTTCGATGCTGAGCGCGACCAGGTCCTCGGGCTCGAGATTGTGCAGGCTGTTCTTGCCGCAGGCGCGGGCAATGGTTTGAGCCTCGAGCGTCATCACCTTCAAGTAGTTGGCGAGCCGCCGACCGGCGGCGATCGGATCGACGCGCTTCATCAACTCGGGATCCTGCGTGGTGATGCCGGCCGGGTCCTTGCCTTCGTGCCAGTCGTCATAGGCGCCGGCCGTGGTGCCGAGCGCGTTGTAATCCGTCTCCCAGCGCGGGTCGTTGTCGCCAAGCGCCACGAGTGCGGCGGTGCCGATCGACACCGCGTCGACGCCGAGCGCCAGCGCCTTGGCGACATCGGCGCCGTTGCGGATGCCGCCGGAGACGATCAGCTGCACCTTGCGGTGCATGCCGAGGTCCTGCAGCGCCTGCACCGCCGGCCTGATGCAGGCGAGCGTCGGCTGACCGACGTTCTCGATGAATACTTCCTGGGTCGCGGCGGTGCCGCCCTGCATGCCGTCGACCACGACGACGTCGGCGCCGGCCTTCACCGCAAGCGCGGTGTCGTAATAAGGACGGGCGCCCCCGACCTTGACGTAGATCGGCTTCTCCCAGTCGGTGATCTCGCGCAGCTCCAGGATCTTGATCTCGAGATCGTCCGGGCCGGTCCAGTCGGGATGGCGCGAGGCCGAGCGCTGGTCGATGCCCTTGGGCAGCGTGCGCATCTCGGCGACGCGGTCGGAGATCTTCTGTCCCAGCAGCATGCCGCCGCCGCCGGGCTTGGCGCCCTGTCCGACGACAACTTCGATCGCGTCGGCACGGCGCAGGTCACGCGGGTTCATGCCGTAGCGCGACGGCAGGTATTGGTAGACCAGCGTCTTCGAATGGCCGCGCTCTTCCTCGGTCATGCCGCCGTCGCCGGTAGTGGTCGAGGTGCCGGAAAGCGTCGCGCCTCGGCCGAGCGCTTCCTTGGCCGGACCGGAGAGCGAGCCGAAGCTCATGCCGGCGATGGTGATCGGGATCTTCAGCTCGATCGGCTTTTTGGCGTGGCGCGAGCCCAGCACCACGCTGGTGTCGCAGCGCTCCCTATAGCCTTCAAGCGGATAGCGCGAGATCGAGGCGCCGAGGAACAGGAGGTCGTCGAAATGCGGCAGCTTGCGCTTGGCGCCGGCGCCGCGGATGTCATAGATGCCGGTCGCGGCCGCGCGGCGTATTTCGGAAAGCGTGTAGTCGTCGAAGGTCGCGGACTTGCGTGGCGTCGTCGGCGGGTTGCGGTAGGTCATCTTGCCTCAATACGCGTCGGCGTTGTCGATATTGAAATTGTAGAGCTTCCGGGCCGAGCCGTAGCGCTTGAACTCCGAAGCTTCGACGTCGGTGACGCCGGCCTTGTCGAGCAGGCCCTGCAGCAGTTCGATATGCTCGGGCCGCATCTCCTTGGCGATGCAGTCGGCACCCAGGCTTTCGACCTTGCCGCGCACGAAGAGCCGCGCCTCATAGATGGAATCGCCCAGGGCGTCGCCGGCATCGCCCAGCACCACCAGATTACCGGACTGCGCCATGAAGGCCGACATGTGGCCGATATTGCCGTGCACGACGATATCGATGCCCTTCATCGAGATGCCGCAGCGCGAGGAAGCATTGCCCTCGATGACCAAGAGGCCGCCACGGCCGGTGGCGCCGGCATACTGGCTGGCATCGCCTTTGACCACGATCGAGCCGGACATCATGTTCTCGCCGACGCCGGGGCCGGCCGAGCCATGCACGGTGATCGCGGCACCATCATTCATGCCGGCGCAGTAATAGCCGACGCTGCCGCGCACATCGATGCTGATCGGCTGGTCGACGCCGACGGCGACCGAATGGCTGCCTTTCGGGTTGAGCACTTCCCAAGCGGTCTCGTTCGAGCCGGGGGTCAGCTGATGAAGCGCCTGGTTCAGCTCGCGCAGCGACTGTTCCGCAAGGTCGAAGACCCTCGCATGGCCTTGCTCGCGCTGCGCCTTCGGCATGGGTGTTGCAGGCATGAACTCAATGCTCCCAGAAATAGACCGTTGCGGGCTCCGGCTCCCAGACCCTCGCATTGTCTATGCCGGGCAATTTGGTGAGCGCGCGATATTCCGAGCCAAACGCGACATACTGGTCGGTCTCGGCCATCACGGCCGGCTTGCAGGCGATCGGATCGCGCACAACGCCGAAGCCGTTCTTGGTCCCGACGACGAAGGTGAAAAAGCCGTCGAGGTCGGAGAGCGTGCCTTCGAGCGCTTCGCCGAGATTCTTGCCATGCGCCATCCTGTTGGAGAGATAGGCGGCCGCCACTTCCGTATCATTCTCCGTCTCGAAGGTCATACCTTCCCGCACCAGCTCGCGGCGGACATTGTTGTGGTTGGAGAGCGAACCGTTGTGCACCAGGCACTGGTCGGCGCCGGTCGAGAAGGGATGCGCGCCCATCGTAGTGACCGCCGATTCCGTCGCCATGCGGGTATGGCCGATACCATGCGTGCCGGTCATCGAGCGCACGTCGAAGCGATCGACGACGGCCGCCGGCAGGCCGACTTCCTTGTAGATCTCGACCGCTTCGCCGGCGCCCATGATGCGGATATCGGGCCGAAGCGACTGCAGCGCCTCACGCGCGGCGTCGACCTTGTCGGGCGTGGTGCGGATAACCGCATGCGTCGACTTCACCGCGACGCTCACCGGCGCGCCGACCGCCTTGGCGAGCTCGATGTCGAGGCCGCGGAAATCGCGCTCGGGCTTCGGCGACTGCACGGTGATCTTAGCCTCATTGCCGGTCGCCGCGCCATAGATGGCGATGCCGGCGCTGTCCGGACCGCGGTCGCTGAGCGAGATAAGCATCTCCGACAGCATCGCGCCGAGATTCGGCTCCAGCGTCTTGTCCTTGAGGAAAAGTCCGACGATTCCGCACATGTCAGCCTCCGACGTTTGTGGCTTCCAGATGGTGTACCGAATGAAATCCGCGAATTCAATGGCATGAAAGAAATTTTCCTCTGATTATATTTCCGTTCTCGCGCCGCCTGTAGCGTTGTCGCCGTCGGGATGGCCGTGGGCCCATATCGCGTGGCGGACCCGCGCTATCCTGTAGGCATCGAGGATCGACAGAGCATAGATCAGGAACCCGCCGGCATGGCGACCGATGAAGCTGGCATCCGCCGGCGCCACCTTGGTCGTGACCCAGCCGAGGATCACCATGAAGAACAGGAACTGCAGGCCCCGCGCCGGCAAGCCGAGCATGACATGTCCGCTGCCCGGCAGAGCGATCGCGGAGGCCAGCACAAGATAAGGGTTCGAAGGCCGGGCGGCGGGTTCGGTGGCGTTGCTCATGCGGCCTGCCTTTCGCACTGGTTGATCGCGTCGCGAATCGAGGATGCGGCTTCGAGCAGTTTTTCGATCAATGTCGGATCGAGCCTCGCGTCGCCGAAAGCAGCTTGCCGGAACACACCGTAGCGCGCGCGATCGGCCTGGGCCAGCAGCCACACGATGCGCACGCCCTTCGGCGTGATCAGCAATTCCTTGGCGCGGCTTTCGCCGGATATCCCGGCATGCGCGGCGATCACCTCCTGCGGGAAGACGATGCCTTTGCGGTCTGTCCGCAGCACCGCCTCGTCGGGGAACGCCGCCGTCTTCGGCAGCGAGTGTTCGAGATGGTCGAAATTGGAGAAGCTCGTCGGCGATCCCGGCCGCATCATCATGTCGAAAACGCCCGGCACCGCCACCGGCTCGGTGATCGACACGCTGAGCCAGCGCGCGGGAAGCTTTCTGGTCGCGAGCGTGTCAACGATGGTACGCACCTGCGCTCGCTCGCCCTTGTGCGAACCCGCCCAGGTAGCGACGCCGGCCGTGCCGTCGGAGACGTCGATCGCGTCGCGAATAACGGCGCGGATGGCGGCCTCGTCGTCGGCGAGCGCCGCCCTGGCCCTGTTGCGGCTGGAGCGCGCAAGCCAGGCAAGGTGAAGGACGACCGCAAATACGATCGCCCCGGCAAACAAGACTGACGTCAACTCAGACATCTCGACACGCCAAGACCCGCCGCCAGGCGGCGGGTCTTTTTCCGTTCAATAGCCCTGCGGCTTCGGCCAGGGCATGGTGAACTGGTCGCCGCGGCGCACGAACTTGTAGCGGTAGAAGTGGAACCACAGCGAGATCAGGAAGTAGAAGGCGATCATCGCGATCAGCTGCGAGCCGAAGCCGAGGAAGATGGCTAAGAAGGTCACCACGCACAGGCAGAACAGCACGATCGCCGGCAGCGGATGGAAGGGATGCGTGTAGCCACGGCGGATCGAGCCGAGCGGCCACTTCTTGCGGAACATCATGATGTTGATGCTCATGAAGGTGTATTGCAGCACGCCCGACAGGATCGAGAAGGTGATCGCCTGGTTGAGATCGGCAATGAAGGCGAAGGCCAGCGCGATCGGCAGCAGGAACAGGATCGACCGATAGGGCGTGCGATACTTCGGATGCACCGCCGAGAACCAGCTCGGCAGGTAGCGGTCGCGGCCGAGCGAGAACCAGGCGCGGGCGGCGTCATTGATGCAGCCATTGGCCGAGGCAAGGGCTGCAAGCAGCGTCGCGATGAAGAGCAGGTTCTCGAGCAGCGGGCTGCCGGTCAGCTTGCCGGCGTCCCAGAGCGGATAATAGGTGATGCCGAGATATTCCCACGGCATCAGCGAGGCGCAGACATACCAGGTCATGGCGGCGGCGATCAGAAGCGTGATCATGCCGGCCATCGTGCCATAGGGCAGGGAACGCGCCGGCGAGCGCACTTCCTCGGCCGCTTGCGTGGTGCCCTCGATGCCGAGATAGTACCAGATGCCGAACTGGAAGGCGGCGATCACGCCGATCCAGCCATAGGGCAGCGCGTTGCCGGGAGTGACCAGTTCGTTGAGCTTCAGCACCGCCCCTTGCGTCCATGGACTGACCGAAAAGAACAGGATGACGATCGAGATATAGGCGATCGCCGTGATGACGAAGTTGACGTTGAGCGTCATCAGCACGCCGCGATAGTTGAGCCATGCCAGCACGACGATGGTGGCGGCGATGAAGGAATTGTGGGTCAATCCCTCGACACCTGCTTTGGCAACGATGGTGTCGCCAAGCAGGATCGCATCCGAGACTTCGAGCATCGTGTAGGCAAAGACCAGGAACAGCGCGACGTTGAAAGCCATCAGTGGCCCGACGATGTGCTTGGCCTGCGCGTACTGGCCGCCGGCGGCGGCGACCGTCGACGTCACTTCCGAATCGATCATCGCGACCGAGGTGTAGAGCAGTCCGACGACCCAGCAGACGATCAGCGCGGCGAGCGCGCCGCCCTTGTCGGCGGCAAAATTCCAGCCGGTGAACTCGCCGACCAGCACGATGCCGACGCCGAGCGCCCAGACATGGGCGGGGCCGAGCACGCGTAGCAGCGAGACCCGGTCGCCGTGGACCACCGTTTCTCTCGTTTCAACCGCGACTGTCATTGGTGAGGCTCCACTCAGATCCGGTGCTTTTCGGAGACGGCTTCAAGCTCGCCTTCGCGCGAGGAGGTCAGCGTCTCCTCGGAATAGGTCGTGTCGACCTTGAACCAGTCGTAGAGCATCCACAGCGCGAGCAGGATCGAGATGCCCCAACATGCGTAAGAGACTGTCATCCACATGATCGTGTTCCCGGGTTACTTGCCGTCGAACTTCTCGTTGATCACCTCGCGATATTCGCGATCGGAGGCGCGGAACATGAAGACGAAATAGGCGATCAGCACCACCGCCATGATGATCAGCGTCGGCCAGTCGATGATGTAGTGGAAGCGGTTCTGGATGATGTCGTGGGCGGTCTCCGGCGTGTAGCCGAGCTTTTCCCAGATTGAGGCCATGGTCGCGTTCTGGCCGAGCGCTTCCCAGGTCTTGGCGTCGAGCACGTCGATCGATTTCGCAGCACCCGCGAGGCCGAGTTTCAGCGGCAACCAAAGCGCCACGAAAATGGCGACGACGACGACGGCGATGTCGAAGACCTGACCGGCCTTGCTCTGCTCCGGCGGAATGTAGCGGGACATGCTTTCTCCCTTCAGGACTGGCGGTTGCGGAACGCATCGGCGTTCTTGATGTCGAGGCCGTAGATGAAATCCTTGTCTTCCTTGTAGTGGTTGAGCATCGCCAGGATGGCGGCGGTGTTGAAGATCAGCACCGCGGCCGCGGCGATCACCACCACGAGCTTGATCCCGCTGTCGGGGATGTAGGCCCAGGTCATCAAGAGGACGAAGAGGATCGTCGCCCAAAGGCAGACGATCAGGAGCACGGATCCGCGCACGTCGGAACGGTACAGCGCTTCGATGCGCTGCTTAAGGTCGGACATCGGTTTTTCCCCTTTTCTCGACGTCCGGCCCCGCAATCGACCGGGCGTCCACTCTTTCAACAGAGTGAAATTTTTTTCATAAGTTCTGCCCGAACCGCGAAGTTGTCAAGCCGGTTTTCCGTTCGGTAAACGGTTTGGGGGTCCGCCGCAGGATTGCCTGTGGATAAAACTATTTGCCTGCAGGAAAATTACCGCGGACGGCACAGCGCCGGCACGAGCTGGTGGAAATGCCACGGAAATGCTTCGCGAGGTCGGACCTTCGACGAATGCGTCACCGAACGATGTCCGGGTTCGGGTTGGTCAGGTCGTGCTGTTCTGCGGATAACAGATGATGGAGAGATAGCGCATCGGCAGCTGTGTCAGTTCTTCCGGCCCATGCGGCGCATCGGCGTCGAAGAACAGGCTGTCGCCCGGCTTCATCGGATAGAGATTGCTGCCGTGCCGGTATACGACCTCGCCCTCGAGCATATAGAGGAACTCCATCCCCGCATGCTGGAAGGTCGGGAACACGTCGGAGTCCTCGGTCAGCGTGATCAGATAGGGCTCGACGACCACGCCGCTGGTGTTGGCGCCGATATGTCCAAGCAGATTGTACTGGTGGCCGGCGCGTGTGCCGCGCCGCTCGACGTCGACGCCTTCGCCGGCCTTGACGAAGACGGCGGCGCGCTCTTCCTCGAAGCGGCGGAAGAAGGCGGTGACCGGCACGCCGAGCGCCCGCGACAGCGCCTGCAGCGTGGTCAGCGAGGGCGAGGTGATGCCGTTCTCGATCTTCGACAGCATGCCCAGCGAAATGTCGGTGGCGGCCGCGAGATCGGCGACGGTGATGCCGAGCTTCTTGCGGAAGGCGCGCACCTCATGGCCGATCGCTACCTCCAGCACCTTCTCGCGCGTGTCGCGGACGGCGTGCGGATTCTGCGTCAGCGGCGCGCGGATGGTTCGCACGCTTCGCCCGTCCGCCGAGACGCTCTTCGGCAACGGCTTGGCTTGGTCGCTCGCGCCGGAAGGCTTGTTGTCGGTCGTCTTCTTCGCCATGGCGCCCCTCAAATTTCCGCCGATTTATTTCACTCGAGGTGAACATATTCGGTGGCGATACAGGAGCGCAATCACCGCGGCAAGCCGTCTTATGTCGCAGAACCTGCGATGAAATCGGCTGTCGCGACCCGGCTGCCTGGGTCGCAGCGAGGCTGGCGACGCAGTCACTCAACGCATCGCAGCCCTTCTCACGACATGATCAGGCCGCCGTCGACATTGATGGTCTGTCCGGTGATGTAGGCCGCGTCATCGCTGGCGAGAAAGCTGACGAGCCCCGAGACGTCTTCGCCGCTGCCGGCGCGGCCCATCGGGATGTTCTTCACCCATTCCGCCATCAGCTCGCCCGGCTTGTAGTCGCCGAGCAGCTTGCCCCATGCGGTGTCGTTATAGGCCCACATGTCGGTGTCGATGATGCCGGGGCAGATGGCATTGACGGTGATCTTTTCCTTGGCCACTTCCTTGGCCAGGCTCTGCGTGATGCCGACAACCCCGAATTTCGACGCCGCGTAATGCGGCGTGTAGATGAAACCCTGCCGCGCCTGGCCGGACGCGGTGTTGATCAGCCGGCCGCCTTGGCCGTGCTTGCGCATGCGCGCGATCGCTTCCTGGCAGCACAGGAACACGCCTTTCGTGTTCACCGCCATCACCTTGTCCCACTCGGATTCCGTCATCGCCTCGATTTTGGCGATGGTGATGACGCCGGCGTTCTGCACCGAAATGTCGACCCGACCGAATTCATTCTCCGCGAGATCGTAAAGCGCTTCGACCTCGTCCTTCTTCGTCACGTCCATGCGCATCGAGGCGACCTTCGCGCCCGCAGCCTTCAGGCCGGCGGCGACCTCGTCGACGCGCGGATCAATGGCGCTGATCACGACCGCCGCACCTTCCGCCGCGAAACGCCTCGCCATGGCCGCACCGATGCCGCCGCTGGCGCCTGTGACGATTGCCGTCTTTCCTTCGAAACGCTTCTGCACTTTTTCTTTCTCCTACCAGCAGACGAAGCCGCCATCGACGATGAGGTCGATGCCGGTGACGAAGCTCGCGGCCCGGCTCGCCAGGAACACGGTCGGCCCGACCATTTCCTCAGGCCTCGCCATGCGGCCCATCGGCGTGTCGCGCTCGAAGATCTTGACCTGCTCGGCGACCTCCGGCCGCTTGTTCATCGGCGTCAGCGTGTAGCCGGGGCTCACCACATTGACGCGCAGGCCGCGATCGGCCCACTCCATGGCGAGGCTCTTCGACATGTGGATCACCGCCGCCTTGGACGAATTATAGTGCGCCCGCGTCAGGCCGCGGTTGACGATCGAGCCGGACATCGAGGCGATGTTGATGATAGAGCCTTTGCGGCGGGGCAGCATGACGCGCGCCTCGGCCTGGCAGGACAGGAACACGCCGCTGACATTGACGTCGTAGAGCTT